>DASUPQ010000766.1 GCA_036280995.1 Actinomycetota bacterium
GCAGTGCTCGGTGTGCGCCGGCCGCTCGTAGGTCGAATGCCGGCTGACCGTCGTGAGCAGGCGATCTCGGCGATTGCTGACCTGCTGATTGGCCAGCTCGAGCGCGAAGCGCAACGGCCTGCTCTTGACGCCCGAGGTCGAGGTAGGGTCGCTGGCAGGAGCTGGAGGCAGGAGGAATTGTCGTGAGAGTTGCCATCTACCGGCGTATCTCTACCGACGAGGAGCGCCAGCCGTTCTCGCTTGACGCCCAGCAAGAGCGGCTAGTGGCTCGTCAGTCGTGACTTGTGAGGTGTAGGGGTTTGGTCTCATGCTCGTGCGGTCTAGGTGTGCTTCCCACCAACGTTGTTGACGAGGATCGCCATCGGGGTCAGGCCGTCGAGCGAGGTGTGCGGTCGGCGGTGATTGTAGAACCGCAGCCAACGAGCGAGGGCCCGACGACGCTCGTTGTTGGAGCGGTACAGCCGTGCGTAGGCCCATTCATCGAGCAGGGTCTTGTTGAACCGTTCGACCTTGCCGTTGGTCTGGGGCCGGTAGCGGCGGGTCCGCTTGAGGCGGATGCCGAGCCCAGCGGCCGTCTCGGCAAAGACCAGCGACTCGGCATAGGCCTTGGCGTTGTCGGTCAGCACCCGCTCGATCCGCACCCCTTGGTCGGCGAAGAAGCCGGCCGCCTCGACCAGGAAGCGAGCGCAGGTGGTGGCGGTCTCGTCGTCCAGGAGCTGGCTGAAGGCGACCCGGGAGCGGTCATCAACGGCCGAGTGGACATAGTCGTAGCCGATACCCCGACCACGCTTGGCAACGGCGCGGCCATGGACCTTGTGGCCGCCGCCGTCGGGGATGCGGCCCAGCTTCTTGACGTCCAGGTGGACCAGCTCGCCGGGCCGCTCCCGCTCATAGCGCACGACCACGCCGCTGGTCCGGTCGGTGTGGGCCAGCCGGCTCATCCCGTGGCGGCGCAGCACCCCATAGACGGTCGAGCGTGGCATGGCCAGGTGGTAGCCGAGCCGATGGGGACCCTGGCGGCGGCGCCGCCGGGCGGCCAGCACCCGCCGGACCTGGCTGGCCGACAAGGCATGCGGACAGCGACGGGGTCGCGAGCTCCGGTCGGCCAGGCCGGCCGGGCCTTCGCAGCGGTAGCGGCCAAGCCACTTGTAGGCCGTGGCCCGCGACACCCCCAGGCTCTCGGCCGCCTGGGCGGGCGGCCAGCCCAGCTCGGTGATGCGCTGGACCAGCAACAGCCGACCGAACTCGGTCAGCCGAGCATTACGATGGGCCATGAGGGTCCCCTCCCGGCTCGAGGCTTCGACAACCCAAGCCGATCGAGGGGACCCTCAACTGTCAACAACCCTCACGGGAACTACATCTAGGGCCTGGCGGCCAGGACCAGGGCCGGCGGGAGCCCGGCGAGGTCCGGCGCGAGCAGCGGCGCCGAATACGGGGTGGCGGCCTGGCCGGCCAGGTACTGCGACCGGTACCACTCGTCGCGGCCGGGCTGGACGCCGTCGATGCCGTCGAAGCGGCGGTGCGACTCCGAGTCGGTGCCGAGGTCGAGCCACGGGTAGCACAGGACCTGGCGGGCCACCGGCGCCCGCCCCCGGTCACGCGCCATGAGGCAGGCCGCCGCCACCAGGTTCGCCCCAGCGCTCTGCCCGCCGGCTATCAGGCGGCCGTCGCCGCCGACGGCCTCGCCGTGCTCCTCCAGCCACGAGATGGCGTCGTAGGTGTCGTGCACCGCCGCGGGGAACGGGTGCTCGGGCGCGAGCCGGTAGTCCAGGGAAAGGACCGTCAGCCCTGTCCGCCGCGCCAGGCTGGCGCAGGCGACGTCGATGTCGTCCAAGGATCCGCCGACGAACGCGCCCCCGTGCAACCAGAGCAGCAGCGGCTGTGGGGTCGAGCGCGCGTCGCGGTACAGGCGGACGCGGATGGGTGCCTCAGGCAGCGGGAGGAGCATCTCGGCGCGGATCCTGACCTTCTCGGGCGTTCCCGCCAGATCCGGGTCCGGCCGGCTCGCTCGGCTGGCGACCAGGTCGTCGTAGGGCATCGGCCCGTCCTGAACAGGAGCCCCGCTCAAAAAGCGCTTCGCCTCCCGCTCGAATTCGGGCTGGCTGATCACTCGCATGCGCTGATCGCTCCTTCCTCAGACCCTTGCATACCCAGAGTAGGGTATTACATACTCTAAGTATGTAACTTACCAGTCCTGCGGCCGCAAGGAGGCCAAGGTGAGCACGGCAACCGCAAGTGAGCCCAGTTTCCTCCACGAGCTTCCAGCCCTTTCGGCGCTCCCCGTCGAGCACCTCGCCGACTTCAGCGTCGACCTCGAGCCCGCGCAGGTGCTCACCACGCCGCTCGGAACACGGATGACCTTCGTCGTCAAGCGCGGCAGGGTCTCCGGGCCAAGGCTGCGTGGCGAGATACTCCCTGGTGGAGGCGACTGGGTGGTGGTCGGTAGCGACGCGATCGGCCGGCTGGACGTGCGCGCGACGCTGCGCACCGACGACGGCGCACTCATCCACACCACGGTCGGCGGCGTGGCGCAACTCCCTGCCGACGGCATGCGCCGGCTGGCCGCGGGCGATCGCCTGCCCTGGGGCGAGACCTACGTGCGGACGACTCCTCGATTCGAGACCGGCGACGAGCGCTATGCCTGGCTCAACGAGGTGGTTTCCGTCGCCTACAACGAACTCTCGAAAGACCACATCGACTACCGGATCTACCGGGTGCGCTGAGCGGGAAGAGTCCCGGACCGTGGGGAACGTCGGAACGAAACAGTCACGCACCCGTCGACGCGCTATCTTCGCCGCATGGCTAGGGCACGAGCGGGCCGAACGCAGCGCGAGCGCACCGCGGCGACGACCACAGCCCTCGTCAGCGCCGCCCACGAGCTGTTCGGCGAGGACGGCTACGAGGCCACGTCCCTCGACGCCGTCGCCGTCGCCGCGGGCGTGACCAAGGGCGCCCTCTACCACCACTTCGACTCCAAGCGGGAGCTGTTCGCCGCGGTCTTCGCGCGCGAGGTCGAGCGCCTGGCCGCAGCCGCACGCACCGCCTACCTCGCCGAGGCCGATCCGTGGACGGGCTTCGAGGCCGGCTGCCGTGCGTTCCTCGAAGCCTGCCGCCAGCCACGGACCCAGCGCATCGTCCTGCTCGACGCCCAGCCGGCCCTCGGCTGGGACACGATCCGCGAGCTGGAGGGTGAGATGCTGTCGATGATGGCAGTCGGCATCGAGCGGGCGATCTCAGCGGGCCGTATCGCGCCGCGGCCTGCGGGCCCGCTGGTGAGCCTGCTGTTCGGCGCGCTGTGCGAGGGGGCGATGGTCGTCGCACGCGCCGAGGACCCGAGCGCCGCTCAGACGGCCATGCTCGCCGAGGTCCGCAGGCTACTCCACGGCATGTCCGCTGAGACGGGCGCCGCCGCGACGTGACGAGCCTGCCCGTCTGGTCGTCCTATCGGCTCTTGGAGCATTGTCGGTCGGTGATCAGCCCGCCGCCGCCGTTGGAGTCCTGTGCCGGAACACCCCGTCGATCATGGAGGTGACGGTCTCGAAGCCGCGGTGGGGTGCCAGGGCGTGCCCTTGGGCTCGCCCGTAGGCGCCTGAGCCGAGCCGACCGCCTCAGCCGCTCCTCGAAGCGAACCGGCATACTGCTGGCCGAAGTGCCTGGAATGCTACGTTCAGGTGGCGGACCCGCCGGTGGCCAGGCGCATGAGCTCGGAGTCGAGGTCGATGGTCAGCTCGGTTCCGCCGGCGCTGCCGAACTCGTGCTGGTAGCTGTGCCAGGACTCGTCCCTGACCTGCTGGGCGAACCCGCTCTCCATGAGGAGCAGGAGCTCGAGGGCGGCCCGGTCGATGCGCCTGGCCAGCGCCGGGTCGCTCCAGTCCTCCGGGGCGGCGAACAGCGAGGTCGGCACGGTCATGGTCCGCAGGTAGGCGAACAGCGACCGCAGTTGCTCGTCGACGACCAGGGCGTGCCGGGCCGTTCCCGCGGTGGCGGCGAGCACGACCGGCTTGGCGATGAGCAGGTCGTTGTCCAGGACCTGGAAGAACGAGGTGAACAGGCCGCTGGCTCCGGCGGCATAGACCGGGGTGCTGGCCACGATGCCGTCCGCCTCGCCGAGGGCGGCCACCGCCTGCTGCAGCTTCGGTCCGACCAGCTGGGACACCATCGCGGTGGTGAGCTCGGTGGCCAGCTCGCGCAGGTCGATGACGCGGGTGGCCACCTCGTTGCCGCGGCGGCCGGCCAGGTCGGTGACGCGCTGGGCGAGCTGATCGGCCAGCATCCGCGTCGAGGAGGGGTCGCTGGTCCCGGCGGTGACGACCACGAGCGTGAACGGCTGCCTGTCGGTGGTGGTCATGTGCGTGCGAGCTCCTTGTCGTGGCTGGTTGATGTGTCGGTGGCGGCCGGTCGACCGGCCAGCTTCCAGCCGATCGTCGCCAGCTGCCGCAGCTCGTCCGGGCTCAGCTCGGCGGTCAGCGCACGGGCGACGGAGCGGGCATGCCGACGGCCGATCTGACGCTGGATCTCCCGGCCGGCGTCGGTCAGCGACAGGCGCACGCCGCGCCCATCGGCGGGGTCCGGGCGGCGCGCGACGAGGCCGCGTTCGACCAGCCGGTCCACCATGCGCGACAGCGCCGGCTGGCTGAGCAGGACCTGCCGGTGCAGCTCGCCCATGCGCACCGGCTCGCGGCGCTTGGACAGGGTGTAGAGCACGTCGTACTCCCGCATGGACAGGTCCTGCCAGCTGTCCTCGGCCGCGAACTGCTTCATCAGCCGGGCGTGGGCGGACAGCAGGGCCTCCCAGGCGTCGTTGGCCAGTCGGGTCCTGCTGGCCATCACAGGCTCGGGTAGCTGGCCTGCAGGACCGGGTCGGTGTCCTGGTAGGGGGAGGCACCGGTGACGTTGTCCCCGCGGTTGGCGTTGGGACGTGGCTGGCGGGGCGGCTGGTCGCCGTACTTGGCCTTGACCAGGCTGGCGTGGGTCGGCGCGTCGGGGACCTCCGGGTCGCGCCTGGCGGCCAGCTCCTTGCGCAGGGTGGGCACGACCTCCCCGCCGAGCAGGTCGAGCTGGTGCAGCACGGTCGCCAGCGGCAGGCCGGCGTGGTCGATCAGGAACAGCTGGCGCTGGTAGTCGCCGAAGTGCTCGCGGAAGGTCAGGGTCTTGTCGATGACCTCCTGTGGGCTGCCCACCGACAACGGTGTCATCTCCATGAACTCCTCCAACGACGGACCGTGCCCATAGACCGGCGCCTCGTTGAAGTAGGGGCGGAACTCGGCGATGGCGTCCTGCGACCGGCGGGCGATGTACGCCTGGCCACCCAGGCCGACGATCGCCTGCCGCTCGGTGCCGTGGCCGTAGTGGGCGTAGCGCTGCCGGTAGAAGCCGATCAGCCGCATGAAGTGCTCCTTGGGCCAGAAGATGTGGTTGGCGAAGAAGCCGTCGCCGTAGTAGGCGGCCTGCTCGGCGATCTCGGGCGTGCGGATCGAGCCGTGCCACACGAACGGCGGAACGTCGTCCAGCGGCCGCGGGATCGAGGTGAAGCCCTGCAGCGGGGTGCGGAACCTCCCCTGCCAGTCCACCACGTCCTCCCGCCACAACCGGTGCAGCAGGTTGTAGTTCTCCAACGCCAGGGGCAGGCCCTGGCGGATGTCCTGGCCGAACCACGGGTACACCGGGGCCGTGTTGCCACGCCCGAGCATCAGGTCCATCCGGCCCTTGGACAGGTGCTGCAGCAGGGCGTACTCCTCGGCGATCCGCACCGGGTCGTTGGTGGTGATCAGCGTCGTCGCCGTGGACACGATCAGCCGTTTGGTCGTCGCGGCGATGAACGACAGCAGCGTGGTCGGCGCCGACGAGAAGAAGGGAGGGTTGTGGTGCTCGCCGATGGCGAACACGTCCAGCCCAACCTCCTCGGTCTTCTGGGCGATCCGTGCGATCGCGTCGATCCGCTCGGCCTCACTGGGCGTCGCTCCCGACACCGGATCCCGGGTGATGTCGCTGACCGAGAACACTCCGAACTGCATTGCAGGTCTCCTTCACATCCCCGCACCGGCGCTCGGCATTCGCGCCGGTCCGGGTCAAGTTCATGCGTTTGCATCTACATCAACGGGTGCGACCGCCACACTTATTCCGCCGTGCGGCGTCCCCCGGCGAGTCCTCACCGGCACGGCGGTTCGGCCGGCAAGGTCGCCGACGTCTACGGCGTCCCCGGCCGAGCGCCATCAGGTGCGGGTCGCCGAAGCGGTCGCCGACTCGAGTGGGCCGTCCCGGTCCAGGCCGGACAGGCGGGCGTGGGCATCCGCTAGGCCGGCGGCCGCGCCTGGGGGAGCTTGGCCGGGCGCTGCCTGATGACCGGGGCGGACGGTGGCGGGACGACCGGCCCGATGTCGCCGTCCGGCGCCTCGTCCAGGTCGACGATCACGGGGGCGTGGTCGCTGGGCCCGGAGCCCTTGCGGGCCTGCCGGTCCACCCAGGCCGCCCGGACCCGGCCGGCGACGGTCGCCGAGGCCAGCACCAGGTCGATCCGCATGCCCAGGTCCTGGTGGAACATGCCGGCCCGGTAGTCCCAGTAGGTGAACACCCGCTCATCCGGCCAGCGGTCCCGCACGACGTCGCACAGGCCGAGCGCCTGCAGCCCGGCCAGGGCCGCCCGCTCCGGCGGGGTGACGTGAGTCTGGCCGACGTAGGCGGCCGGGTCGAACACGTCGGCGTCGGTCGGGGCGATGTTCATGTCCCCGCAGACGATCGTCGCGTCCGGACCGGCGGCCACGTCGTCCCGCAGCGCGGCCAGCCAGGCCAGCTTGTAGCGGTAGTGGTCGGACTCCGGCACCCGCCCGTTCGGCACGTACACGGACCACACCCGGATGCCGCCGCAGGTCGCGGCCACGGCCCGCGCCTCCGGGCGCGGGAACCCGGGTGCGCCCGGCACCCCGCGCACGACCTCCCCCAGCCCCAGCCTGGAGAGGATGGCCACGCCGTTCCACTGGCCCTCCCCGTGGAGCGCGACCTCGTAGCCGCGGCCGGCGAGCTCGTCGCCGAGGAGCTCGGTGAACTTGCGATCGGTGAGCTTGGTCTCCTGCAGGCAGACGACGTCGGGCTGCCGCTGGTCGAGCCAGGGCAGCAGCCGGGGCACCCGCTGCTTGACCGAGTTCACGTTCCAGGTCGCCACTCGCACCCGGCCACAGTAGCGCAGCTTGACCAGGATCCGTTCACCAGTTAACTTAGTAACTAAGCTACATGAGGAGGAGAGAGGGCATGACGGTGCTTCGGGGGGCGGATCGGGCCGGGTTGGCGTCCGAGATCAACGGGTCGCTGGCCCGCCGGCACAGCACCGCGACCGTGCTGTTCCACCACGCCCTGGCCGAGCGCCTGGGGCTGGGCCCGACCGACCACAAGTGCCTGGACCTGCTCTGGGAGCGGGCCCCCCTGACGGCCAGCGAGCTGGCCGCGATCACCGGCCTGACCAGCGGGGCGGTCACCGGGGTGGTGGCCCGGCTGGAGCGCTCGGGCTGGCTGCGACGGGAGCCCCATCCCCAGGACCGGCGCAAGCAGGTGCTGTACCCGACCCGGGAGGCGGCGCACGAGATCCAGCAGGTGTTCGACGCCCTGCCCGACGCCGGGGAGCTGCTGGAGGGGCTCGACGCCGACCAGCTGGCCGCCATCGCCGAGTTCCTGACCCGGGCGACCGACCTCGCCTACCGGCGTGGGGCCCTGCTGCGGGCCCAGGTGCTGGCGGCCGGCGGTCGCCAGCCCGGCCCGGCCATCGGCGGCCAGGCGACCACCAAGGAGCGATGATGAACGACGAGCAGCAGATCAGGGCCTTGTTCGACCAGATGTGCCGGGCCTGGAGCGACGGCGACGCGGTGGCCTATGGCCGCTGCTTCACCGCTGACTGCGACTATGTCTCCTTCGACGGCTACTGGGAGCGGGGCCGGGACGCGATGGTGGCCTCCCACGACAAGCTGTTCCGCGGGGTGCTGTTCGGCTCGGCGCTGGTCGGAGAGGTGGAGTCGATCCGGGACCTCGGCGACGGTGTGGCGGTGATGCACGCCACCGGGTCGGTGCTGGTCGCCTGGCGCAAGCGGCTGCCCAAGCGACGCCTGACCCGCAACACCATCGTCGTCGTCCGCAGCCCGGAGGGCTGGCGTTGCGCCGCGATCCACAACGGCCGCGTCCGCCCGGTCGGCGTTCCCGCCCCAGACTCGATGCCGGCCAAGGTGGCCCGCACCCTGGTCCGGGCCTCCCGGGCCTTGCACCTCGGCCAGCCCCCAGCAGCCCCCGCCACCGGAACCCGGTAGCGAGGGCATACCCCATGGGGACCTACGTCGACCTGGACGGGGTGCGGACCTGGTACGAGGAGCACGGTCGGGGCGAGCCGCTGGTCGCGCTGCACCCGGGGCTGGCCGACGCGCGGTCCCTGGCGGCCACCGTCGAGGTGCCGGCCGGCCACCTCGGCGTCTACACGCCGGAGGGCCGCGGGACGCCCTGACGCCCCGCTCAGGCGGTGGCGTCGCGGTAGGAGAGCTCCGCCGTGAGGTGGCGGGCGGCCTCCTGGAGGAGGGGGACGGCGCGCTCGACGACCGGCGGGGTGAGGCGCGCGTCGGGGCCGGAGATGGAGATGGCCGTCAGGGCGGGGGCGCCGGGCACGGGGACGGCGATGCACTGGACGCCGATCTCCTGCTCGCCGTTGTCGAGGGCGTAGCCGCGGGCACGGACCAGGGCCAGCTCGCGCTGGAGGGCGACCGGGCTGGTGATCGTCTCGGGCGTCAGGGCGGGCATGCCGTTGCGGATCACGATCTCCTCGGCCTCGGCCGGGCCGAGCTGGGCGAGCAGGGCCTTGCCGACGCCGGTGCAGTGGGGCAGGACCCGCCGGCCGACCTCGGTGAAGGTGCGCATGGAGTGGCGCGAGGGCGCCTGGGCGACGTAGAGGACCTGGTCGCCGTCGAGCAGGGCCATGTTGGCGGTCTCGCCGAGGGCGTCCACCAGGTTGGTCAGGTGGGGGCCGACCCAGATGCCGAGCAGGCGGCTGGCGCTGTCGCCCAGCCGGATGAGCCGGGGGGCGAGAGCGTAGCGGCGGGAGGGCTCCTGGCGCACGTAGCCGCGGTCGACCAGGGTGCGCATCAGCCGGTGGATGGTGGGCATCGGCAGCCCGGTGCGGTTGACCAGCTCGGTGAGGGTCAGCTCGCCGCCGGCGTCGGCCATGCACTCCAGGATCTCGAACGCCCGCTCGATGGACTGCACCCCGCCGTGCGTCCGTCCCTCGGTCGTGGTCAACCTGGCCGCTCCCGTCCTCTCCGTCCCGTCGCACCAGCATATAGCGAGGCCGTGGTCGCCCTTGACCCGGCCCACCCGACCACGTAGATTCCACTGGAAAGAATACTCCACAATGCGGAAGGCACGATGGCGGCCCATTCCCTGCGCTACGAGGTCAACTGCTCCATCCTGTTCACCGAGCTGCCGCTGCACGAGCGCCCGGCGGCGGCGCGGGCGGCCGGGTTCCGGGCGGTCGAGTTCTGGTGGCCGTTCCCGGTGGCCGTGCCCTCCGACCGCGAGGTTGACGCGTTCGTCCGCTCGGTCGGCGACGCCGGCGTCCGGCTGATCGGCCTGAACTTCTTCGCCGGGGACCTGCCCGGCGGCGACCGCGGGCTGGTGTCCTGGCCCGCCCGCTCCGGCGAGTTCCGGGACAACGTCGAGGTCACGGTCGGCATCGGGGAGCGGCTGGGCTGCCGCGCCTTCAACGCCCTCTACGGCAACCGGGTGGAGGGCGCCGACCCGGCCGCCCAGGACGAGCTCGCCACCGAGAACCTGGCCGTCGCGGGGCGGGCCGCGGCCTCGATCGGCGGCACCGTGCTGGTCGAGCCGGTGAGCGGCGCCGACCGCTACCCCCTGCGGACGGCCGCCGACGCCGTCGGGGTGGTCGACCGCGTCGCCGCCGAGACCGGCGTGGACAACCTCGGCTTCCTCTGCGACCTCTACCACCTGGCCACCAACGGCGACGACCTCGACCAGGCGATCGGCGCCTACGGCGACCGGGTCGCCCACGTGCAGATCGCCGACGCGCCCGGGCGCCATGAGCCGGGCACGGGCTCGCTCGACCTCGACCGCCACCTCGGCGCCCTCGCCGCCGGCGGCTACGACGGCTGGGTCGGGCTGGAGTACAAGCCCAGCGGGGCCAGCGCCGACAGCTTCGACTGGCTGCCCCGCGAGCGCCGCGGCGCCTGACCTTCAAGGAGACACGCGATGCCAGCAACCGTCGGCTTCATCGGCCTCGGCATCATGGGCGGCCCGATGGCCGCCAACCTCGTCAAGGCCGGCTTCGACGTCGTCGGCCACAACCGCTCCCCCGAGCCGGTCCGGCGGCTCGTCGAACAGGGGGGCCGCGGGGCCGACGGGCTCGCCGACGCCGTCCGCGACGCCGTCGTGGTCATCACCATGGTCCCCGACTCGCCCGACGTGGAGGCGGTGGCGCTGGGGGAGGACGGCATCTACGCCCACGCCAAGCCGGGCACCCTGCACGTCGACATGAGCTCGATCCGCCCCGACGTGGCCAGGAGGGTCGCCGAGGCCGGCCGGGAGCGGGGCATGCGCGTCCTCGACGCCCCGGTGAGCGGGGGCGAGCAGGGGGCCATCGACGCCACCCTGTCCATCATGGTCGGCGGGGAGGCCGCCGACTTCGCCGACGCCCGGCCCGTCCTCGAGGCGGTCGGCAAGACGGTGGTCCACGTCGGACCGGCCGGGTCCGGCCAGACCGTCAAGGCCGCCAACCAGCTGATCGTGGCCGGCACCATCGAGCTGGTGGCCGAGGCCATCGTCTTCCTGGAGGCCTACGGGGTCGACACCGAGGCCGCGGTCAAGGTGCTGGCCGGTGGCCTGGCCGGCAACGCCATCTTCGACCGCAAGGGCGCGGCCATGCTGCGCCGCGACTTCACCCCCGGGTTCCGGATCGAGCTGCACGACAAGGACATGGGGATCGTCACCTCGGCCGCCCGCCAGGCCGGCGTGGTCATCCCCCTCGGCGCCGTCGTGGCCCAGCTGGTCGCCAGCCTCAAGGCCCAGGGCGACGGCGGCCTGGACCACTCGGCGCTGCTCAAGCTGGTCGAGCGGCTGTCGGGCCGCGGCTGACCGTCACCGGGTACCCAGGAGCTCGCCATGCCCCGAATGAGAGCGATCGCCGCCGCCGTCCAGATCCTGCAGCGCGAAGGCGTGACCCACGCCTTCGGGGTGCCGGGCGCGGCCATCAACCCCTTCTACGCCGCCCTGCGGGACAGCGGCGCCATCCAGCACGTGCTGGCCCGCCACGTCGAGGGCGCGGCCCACATGGCCGAGGGCTACACCCGGGCCCGGGCCGGCAACATCGGCGTCTGCGTCGGCACCTCGGGCCCGGCCGGCACCGACATGATCACCGGCCTGTACTCGGCGGCCGCCGACTCCATCCCGATCCTCTGCATCACCGGGCAGGCTCCCACGGCCCGGCTGCACAAGGAGGACTTCCAGGCCGTCGACATCGCCGCCATCGCCAAGCCGGTGACCAAGCTGGCGACCACGGTGCTGGAGCCGGCCCAGGTGCCGGGCGCGTTCCAGCAGGCGTTCCAGCTGATGCGCTCCGGCCGTCCCGGGCCGGTCCTGCTCGACCTGCCCTTCGACGTGCAGATGGCCGAGATCTCCTTCGACGTCGACGGCTACGAGCCGCTCCCGGTCCCCCGGCCGGCGGCCACCCGGGTCCAGGTCGACAGGGCCCTTGACCTGCTCGAGGCGGGCGAGCGGCCGCTGATCGTGGCCGGCGGCGGGATCATCAACGCCGACGCCGCCGACCTGCTGGTGGAGTTCGCCGAGCTGGTCGGCGTCCCGGTGATCCCGACGCTGATGGGCTGGGGGGCCATCCCCGACGACCACCGGCTGATGGTCGGCATGGCCGGGCTGCAGACCGCCCAGCGCTACGGCAACGCCAACCTGCTCGCCTCCGACGTCGTGGTCGGCATCGGCAACCGCTGGGCCAACCGCCACACCGGCGGGCTCGACACCTACACCCGCGGCCGCCGCTTCGTCCACGTCGACATCGAGCCCACCCAGATCGGCCGCGTCTTCGCCCCCGACCTCGGCATCGTCTCGGACGCAGGCGCGGCCCTCGAGCTGTTCGTGGAGGCGGCCCGGGAGCGCCGCGACGCCGGGCGGCTGCCGGACCGGTCGGGCTGGGTCGCCGAGTGCCAGGAGCGCAAGCGGACCATGCTGCGGCGCACCCACTTCGACGACGTGCCGGTGAAGCCGCAGCGGGTCTACGAGGAGATGAACCGGGCCTTCGGCAAGGACACCCGCTACGTCAGCACCATCGGCCTGTCGCAGATCGCCGCCGGGCAGTTCCTCCACGTCTACCGGCCCCGCCACTGGATCAACGCCGGCCAGGCGGGCCCGCTGGGCTGGACCCTGCCGGCCGCCCTGGGCGTGTGCGTGGCCGAGCCCGACGCCACCGTGGTCGCCCTGTCGGGCGACTACGACTTCCAGTTCATGATCGAGGAGCTGGCCGTCGGGGCCCAGTTCAACCTGCCCTACCTCCACGTGCTGGTGAACAACTCCTACCTGGGGCTGATCCGCCAGGCCCAGCGGGCCTTCGACATCGACTACTGCGTGCAGCTGGCCTTCGACAACGTCAACTCCCCGGAGGTCGGCGGCTACGGGGTCGACCACGTCAAGGTGGCCGAGGGCTTCGGCTGCAAGGCCCTGCGGGTGCGCGAGCCGGGCGAGATCGCCCCGGCCTTCGAGGAGGCCAGGAAGCTCATGGCCGAGTTCCGGGTGCCGGTCGTGGTCGAGATCATCCTGGAGCGGGTGACCAACATCTCCATGGGGACCGAGATCGACAACGTCGTCGAGTTCGAGGAGCTGGCCCTGCGCGGCGAGGACGCCCCCACCGCCCTCGGCGCCCTCGACCTCGACGAGATGCAGTTCCTCGACTGATGCGCGTCGTCGTCGCCCCGGACAAGTTCAAGGGCTCCCTGACCGCGGCCCAGGTGGCCGCCCGGGTCGCCGCCGGGCTGGCCCGCGCCGCCCCCGGCGCCGAGGTGCTCGAGATGCCGGTCGCCGACGGCGGCGACGGGACCCTGGAGGCGGCCGTCGAGGCCGGCTACCGCCGCGTCCCCGTCCGGGCCGAGGGGCCCACCGGCGAGCCGGTCGAGACCGCCTACGCCGAGCGCGACGGCGTGGCCGTGGTCGAGCTGGCCGACGTGTCCGGGCTGGGCCGGCTTCCCGGCGGGCGCCTGGCCGCCCGGACCGCCTCCAGCTACGGCACCGGCCAGGTGATCCGGGCCGCCCTGGACGCCGGCTGCCGCCGGGTCGTCCTCGGCATCGGGGGCAGCGCCGGCACCGACGGCGGCGCCGGCCTGGTCCAGGCGCTGGGCGGGCGCCTGGCCGGAGAGCACGGCGGGGAGGTCGGGCGCGGCGGGGCGGCGCTGGCCGCGGTCCGCTCGCTCGACCTGGCCGGCCTGCACCCGGCCCTGGCCACCGCCGAGGTCGTGGTGGCCAGCGACGTCGACAACCCCCTGCTCGGCCCCAGGGGGGCGGCGGCCGTGTACGGCCCCCAGAAGGGGGCGTCCCCGGCCGGCGTGGCCGAGCTGGACGCCGCCCTGGCCCGCTGGGCCGACGCCGTCCGCCGGGCCACCGGCCGGGACGAGGCCGCGACCCCGGGCGCGGGCGCGGCCGGCGGCGTCGGGTTCGCCGTCCTGGCCGTGCTCGGCGCGACCCTGGCCTCGGGCATCGACCTGGTCCTCGACCTGGTCGGCTTCCGCGCCGTGCTGCCGGGGGCGGGGCTGGTGATCACGGGGGAGGGGTCGCTCGACGGCCAGACCCTGCACGGCAAGGCGCCGGCCGGGGTGGCCGCGGCCGCCCGCGCCTCCGGGATCCCGGTGGTCGCGGTGGCCGGCCGCTCGCTGCTGTCCCCGTCCGAGCTGGAGCCGGCGGGCATCCTGGCCGCCTACGCCCTCACCGACCTCGAGCCCGACCCCGGGCGCTGCATGGCCGAGGCCGGCCCCCTGCTGGAGCGGCTCGCCGAGCGGGTCGCGGCCGACTGGATGCGCGACGATAGCGCGACGACCGCAAACCGAGAGGAGGAGCTAGCCGATGGGTGACCACTTCACCCGGCTGCCCGACCTGGCCTCGCGTCGCCTCGGCGGGAGCGTGGTCTCGGCCAACGACGAGCTGTTCGCCGAGCGGGAGAACCTGATCAAGCCCGAGCCGCCCGAGTACTCGACCTACACCTTCGGGCACAAGGGCCAGGTCTACGACGGCTGGGAGACGCGGCGCCGGCGCGAGCCCGGGCACGACCACGCGGTCGTGCGCCTGGGCGCGGCCGGGGTGGTGCGCGGGGTGGTCGTCGACACGGCGTTCTTCAAGGGCAACTACCCGCCCGAGGTGTCGGTCGAGGGGGCCGGGATCGAGGGCTACCCGTCCCCGGACGAGCTCGAGGCGGCCTCCTGGGTGCCGCTGGT
Source organism: Actinomycetota bacterium (assembly GCA_036280995.1). NCBI lineage: Bacteria > Bacillati > Actinomycetota > Actinomycetota bacterium. The sequence goes on from DASUPQ010000766.1 coordinate 14,466, forward strand.
GCCGCGCTCGCCGGTCAAGGGCGACGCCCAGAACCCCTTCCCGGTGGACGCGCCCCAGCGCTGCACCCACGTGCGGCTGTCCATCTACCCCGACGGCGGCGTGGCCCGGCTGCGCGTCCACGGCGAGGTCGTGCCCGACCCCCGCTTCCTGGCCGCCGGCCCCATCGACCTGGCCGCCCTGGTCAACGGGGGCGTGGTGACGGGCTGCAGCAACATGTTCTACTCCTCGCCGGCCAACCTCATCTCCCCGGGCGAGGCCCGGGTCATGGGCGAGGGCTGGGAGACAGCCCGGCGGCGCGACGACGGCAACGACTGGGTCGAGCTCGCCCTGGCCGGGCCGGGAGTGGTCCGGCTGGCCGAGCTGGACACCCGCTACTTCGTCGGCAACGCCCCCGGCTGGGCCAGCCTGCGCGGCACCGCCGGCGAGGCCGGCGGCTGGACCGAGCTGCTGCCCCGGACCCGGCTCCAGCCGGACACCCGGCACCTGTTCCGGCTGCCCGCGGCCGGCGAGGTCACCGGCGCCCGGCTGGACGTGTACCCCGACGGCGGCATGGCCAGGGTGCGGCTCTACGGGGAGCTGAGCGCCGAGGGCCTGGCCGCGCTCGGCCTGCGCTGGCTCAACAGCCTGCCGGTCGGCCAGGCCCGCGAGGTCCTGGAACGGGACGGCGGCCTGACCCCGGCCGAGGCCGAGGCGGTGGCCGCCACCCGGCCGGTCGGCGACCCGGGCGACCTGCCCGAGGCGGTGCGGTCGCTGGTGGCGCCGTCATGACCACGCTCTCGACCCACGTCCTCGACGCCGCCTCGGGGCGGCCCGCCGCCGGGGTCCGGGTGACGCTGGACCGCCGCGACGGCGACGGCTGGCGGCCGCTCGGCGCCGGCGTGACCGACGACGACGGCCGGGTCCGCGACCTCGCCCCCGGCGGCCTCGAGGCCGGCGTGCACCGGCTGGTGTTCGCCACCGGCGAGTGGTTCGCCGCCACCGGCCAGACCGGCTTCTACCCCGAGGTCCCGGTCGTGTTCGAGGTCACCGCCGGCGGCGGCCACTACCACGTCCCGCTCCTGCTCAGCCCGTTCGCGTTCTCCACCTACAGAGGTTCCTAGCCAGGAGGTGACGCCACATGGCCGCGGTGCTCGGTCACAACCAGTACGGCAAGGCGGAGAACCGGGTCGTCCGGGTCTTCCGCGACCGCGACCCCCACGAGCTGGTCGACTACAACGTCAGCGTCGCCCTCTCCGGCGGCCAGGACGCCCCCCACCTGACCGGCGACAACTCGCCGACGCTGCCCACCGACACCCAGAAGAACACCGTCTACGCCTTCGCCAAGGAGGACGACGTCGTCGCCCAGCCGGAGTCGTTCGGGATCAGGCTGGCCCGCCACTTCGTCGACAACACCGAGCCGATCACCTGGGCGCGGGTGAAGCTGGAGATGTTCCCGTGGTCGCGGCTGGCCAACCCGCACGCCTTCGTCCGCGACGGGCGCTACGTGCGCACGGCCACCGTCACCTACGACGGGTCGACCACCTGGATCGTCTCCGGGGTCAAGGACCTGGTCCTGCTCAAGACCACCGATTCGGAGTTCTGGGGCTACATCGTCGACCAGTACACGAGCCTGCAGCCCACCAACGACCGGATCATGGCCACCTCGCTGCTCGCCCAGTGGTACCACACCAGCGAGGACGTCGAGTGGGGCAAGTCGTACGACCAGGTGCTGTCGGTCCTCCAGGACACTTTCGCCGGCCACCACAGCCTGGCCCTGCAGCACACCCTCTACGAGATGGGGTCGGCCGTGCTCGACGGCCTGCCGGAGATCGCCGAGGTCCGCTTCTCGGCCCCGAACAAGCACCATTTCGTCTACGACCTGGACCGCTTCGGGCTGGAGAACGACAACGAGGTCTTCCACGCCGACGACCGGCCCTACGGCCTCATCGAGGCGACCGTGCGGCGCGAAGACGCCCCCGACCCCGGCCAGGCCTTCGACCCCGGCCAGGGGTGGTGACAGCCCGGCTCAGGAGCCGACCTGGGCCTGTCGCTGCCCTAGCGCCTAGCGACCGCGGAAGGCGTCCTTGACCTTCTCGCCGGCCTGCTTGAGGTTGGCCTTGGTCTTGTCGGCCCGGCCCCCGGCCTCCAGGCGCTCGTCGCCGGTGACCCGCCCGGCCGCCTCCTTGAGCTGGCCCTTGACCTTCTGGGTCGCGTTCCGGGTCTTGTTCTGCGCCGCCCGCCTGCGCGCCCTTTCGTCAGCGTCCATCTCCACACTCCCTGTGCGGCTGTCGGGTGTCCGGGTCCCCGGCGACCCGGGACGCCAAACCCAGGCGGGCGTCAGTGGGACTCGCGGGTGACCTCGGAGCCGCGGCGGCCGACCAGGAAGTCGAGGTCGGCGCCGCGGTCGGCCTGGAGGACGTGGTCGACGTAGAGGCGCTGCCAGCCGCTGGGCGGGGCCGCATAGGCGGCGGTGGCCGCCTCCGGCGGGGTCCGGCGGGCCAGGTCCTCGGGCGGGACGTCGAGGTGGAGGCGGCGGGCGGGGACGTCAAGGACGATCGGGTCGCCGGTGCGGACCAGGCCGAGGGGGCCGCCGGCGGCCGCCTCGGGGGCGACGTGGAGGACCACGGTGCCGTAGGCGGTGCCGCTCATGCGGCCGTCGCTGACCCGGACCATGTCGCGGACGCCCCGCTCCAGCAGCCGGGCCGGCAGGGGCATGTTGCCGACCTCGGGCATCCCCGGGTAGCCCTTGGGGCCGCAGCCCCGCAGGACCAGCACGGAGGTCTCGTCGACCTCCAGGGCCGGGTCGTCGAGGCGGGCGTGGAGGTCCTCGATGCTGTCGAACACCACCGCCCGGCCCCGGTGCCGCAGCAGCTCGGGCGAGGCGGCGGCGGGCTTGATGACGGCGCCGTCGGGGCAGAGGTTGCCGCGCAGGACGGCGATCCCGGCCGCCTCCTTGAGGGGCCGGCCGCGGGGCCGGACCACCTCGGGGTCGACCAGCTCGGCGTCCTCCAGGTGCTCGACCAGCGGCCGGCCGGTCACGGTCAGGGCGTCGGGGTCGAGCAGGTCGGCGACCTCGCGGAGCACGGCCCGCAGGCCCCCGGCCCGGTGGAAGTCGTCCATCAGGTGGCGGCCGGCCGGCTGCAGGTCGACCAGCAGGGGCACGCCGGAGCCGATGCGGTCGAAGTCCTCCAGCGACAGGTCGACCCCGAGCCGGCCGGCCAGGGCCAGCAGGTGGACGACGCCGTTGGTCGACCCGCCGATGGCGGCCAGGGCGACGATCGCGTTGCGGAACGACCCCGGCCCCAGGAAGCCGCTGGGGCGGCGCCCGGCGGCGACCAGCTCGACGGCCAGCCGGCCGCTCTGGTGGGCCCGCTCCAGCAGCCGGCTGTCGGGTGCCGGGGTGCCGGCGACGCCCGGGATGGTGGTCCCCAGGGCCTCGGCCAGGCAGGCCATGGTCGAGGCGGTGCCCATGGTGTTGCAGTGGCCGCGGCTGCGGATCATCGCCGACTCGGACTCGAGGAAGGTGTCCCGGGACAGCCGGCCCGCCCGCACCTCCTCGCCCAGGCGCCACACGTCGGTGCCGCAGCCGAGCGGGGCGCCGCGGAAGTGCCCGGTGAGCATGGGCCCGCCGGGCACGACCAGGGCCGGCAGGTCGACCGAGGCCGCCGCCATCAGCAGGGCCGGGATCGTCTTGTCGCAGCCGCCGAGCAGCACGGCCCCGTCGACCGGGTTGGCCCGCAGCAGCTCCTCGGCGGCCATCGCGGCCAGGTTGCGCCAGAGCATGGCCGTGGGCCGCACCTGGGTCTCGCCCAGCGACACCACCGGCAGGTTGAGCGGGACCCCGCCCGCCTCCCAGACCCCCTCCTTGACGCTGGCCGCCACCTCGTCCAGGTGGCTGTTGCAGGGCGTGAGGTCCGAGGCGGTGTTGGCGATGGCGATGTGCGGCCGCCCGTCGAAGGCGTGCCGCGGCAGCCCCCGCCGCATCCAGGCCCGGTGGATGTAGGCGTTGCGGTCCGATCCCCCGTACCACTGGGCGCTGCGCAGCGGCGTGACTTCGCGGCTGTCCTCTTCCATATTCAGGCCTCAGTCTAGAGGGATCGCCGGGAGGGTGGGATGGGAGACTTCGACGGGACGGTGGCGCTGGTCACGGGCGGCGCCAGCGGGATCGGGGCCGCCACCGCGGACCTGCTGGCCGAGCGTGGGGCGCGTGTGGCCGTGCTCGACCTCGACCCGGGCCCGGCCGGCGGCGGGCACCTCCGGCTGGCCTGCGACGTCGGCGACCGGGCGGCGGTCGACCGGGCCGTCGAGCGGGCCGCGGGCGACCTCGGCGGCCTCGACGTGGTGGTCAACAACGCCGGCATCGGCGCCCAGGGCGACGTCGCCGCCAACGACGACGCCGAGTGGGCCCGCGTCCTCGACGTCAACGTGGTCGGCATCGCCCGCGTGACCCGGGCCGCCCTGCCGCACCTGCGGCGCTCGGCCCGGGCGGCGGTCGTCAACACCTGCTCGGTGGTGGCCACCCTGGGCGTCCCCAACCGCGCCCTGTACGCGGCCAGCAAGGGCGCGGTGCTCGCCCTCACCCTGGCCATGGCCGCCGACCACGTCGGCGACGGCATCCGGGTCAACTGCGTCACCCCCGGCACGGTCGAGACGCCCTGGGTCGGGCGCCTGCTGGAGGCGGCCGGCGACCCCGGGGCCGAGCTGGCCGCCCTGCGGGCCCGCCAGCCGCTCGGCCGCCTGGTCAGCGCCGCCGAGGTGGCGGCCGCCATCGCCTACCTGGCCGGCCCGCAGGCCGGCGCCACCACCGGGACGGCCCTGGCCGTCGACGGCGGCATGGCGAGCCTGCGCCTGCCCCACTAGGTGGCCGGTGTTCTCTGACGAGTTGTGGGGTCTGCGCGTTGAGGTAGCGGTCTGCGGGCAGAGCCGGGGTGCTGGTCGTCGTCGTCAGGCGGACTGGAGCTGCCAGCCGGTGCTGGTGGAGCGCAGCCCGAGGGTGGCCAACCGGCCGCCGGGGGCGGTCGGGACCTGGGTCTTGACCATCGCCGTGAGCCCGTGCTGGTCGAGCCAGGCCAGGTAGGCGCCGGTGCCATAGGCGCTGTCGCCATGGATCGCCGCCCGGGCCGCCTGCCCACGGCTTCCTTCGCCCTCACCCGCGGCCTGGTCGCCGAGCAGTGTCGGTGCGACCACGGCGTCGCCGCTAGTGGCCGCGCTGACGTCGGCGGCGCCAATCTCGCTATCGGGATCCACGGCCACATGCGCCTTGTCGCCGTCAAAGCCGTGGGCGGCGGTCGTGTGCCCGTGACGTGCCTGCGGATTCACCGTCGAGATGATCCGATCCGGTGCGGTCCCCTTGAAGATGCGGAGGCGACCGTCGTTGGTCTCTTCGATGTCTTGGCCGGTGATGGTGGCCAGCAACCTGGCCGCCGCGGCCACCCGGGGATTCAGCCGCTCGCCCCGCAGGGCATCGTGGGCCCGGTAGCCGTCGCGGACCAGGGCGTCCCCTGGCGCCTCCCGGGCGGCGCGATCGGTCCAGTCACAAGCCGGCTTGCCCGGCGCGGCGTAGTCATCCTCTCATCGTGACGGTGTCCTGGGTGGTGACCGCGTCCTCCAAGGGTGCCGAGTCCAGCACCCGCCGCACCCCGACCAGCCCCACCTGGCGGGCCAGCTGCAGGTCACCCGGAAGATCCGATCTGGATCGGCCGAGCGGCGCAGCCGCGCCCGCAGGTCGACCAGCACGGTGTGGGCGAAGCTGGCCGTCTCGTCCCCAGCCACCGCATCGGCCACCCCGGCCGCGTACCGCCAGCGGACATCGAAGGCGAACCGGTCGGCCGCCTCCCGGTCGCTCAATCCTTCCAGCCGTTGCAGGACCATGACCACGGCCAGGATCGACGGCGGCACCGAGCGGCGCCCGGTGGCCTCCAACAGGTCGGCGAACAGCTCGGGCGGGAACAACTGGGCCCGCTCCCTGGTCAGGAACCGGTACACCGAGCCCTCCGGCAGGGCCGCCTCGCACCAGGGGGCACCAGCAGTCGGCAGCTCGGGGCGGCGCAGCTGACGGCCTGGGGTCACAGCGGGTCCTCCAGGTCCGGCGACAAGGCGCCCGGAGTCTGCCAGCTCAGCCGCTCACCGACGAATCAACTACAAGACACCGGCCACCTGACCCCAGGGGGGCTGGCTCAGGGCCACGGCGTCAGCCTGGACGGCCGCCCGCGGTCGCGGCAGCCGGTGTCGGGCTCGTCCGGCGGGTCGGCCAGCGGCGGCCCGGGCACCCTGATGCCGGCCCCGGTCCCGGCCGTGATCCGCAGGCTGGCCTGCGGCAGGCCCTGGTTGCACCACTCCTGCCAGGCCCAGTACCAGTTCAGCGGGGTGCCCCGCATGCTGGCGCTGCTTGGGTCGACGACCTGGGCGTCCTCGGGGAGGTCGCCCTCCACCACGATGGTCGACGGGTTGCCGGTCAGCGGCAGCAGCCGCCCGGGCGGCTTCTCGACCTCCAGCCGCAGCTCCAGCCGGAGGTGGCACGGCGGGCCGCCCAGGAACTCGAACCCGCCCTCGAGGACGTAGCGCTGGGCCAGGTCGCCGTAGGACCAGCCACCGGGATGGAACAGCCGCCACTGGTCGGCGCGGCAGGCCGGCCGGCTGCGGTCCCCGGAGGACGGCGCCGGCGGGGTCGGCGGGGCGATCGTGCCGATGATCGTTTCGGCGACGGCCCGGTGGCGGCTCCACAGCGGGGAGTCGTGGGGGGTGGCCGACAGGCCGGCCAGCACGATCTGGGTGCGGCAGCCGGACCCGGCGCCGGCGGCGCAGCTGCGCCCCCAGTCGATCGAGTAGGTCCGATGCCTCGGCAGCTGCTGGCCCGGGGGCTGGACGTCGGGCGGCAGCTGGACGCCGGTCGGGTCCTCGTCGACCACGACGTAGGCCTGGCCGCTGGCCAGCCGCCCCCTGGTCAGGTTCACCCCGGTCTGCTCACCCAGGTAGTAGCCGGCGGCGGGGGCGCGGACCCCGACCGCGAACGGGGGCTGGTCGCGCAGCATCCCGGCGGCCTGCTCGGGCGGGGCGATCCGCACCCAGCCAGGCGCCCGCTCGCGCAGCACCCAGTCGGGCGGGTAGCGGAGCTGGAGGTTGCGGGCGGTGTCGGTGTAGACCTTCCAGCCCCTGGTCGGGTCGGTGACCGGGACGGGCAGGTGGCGGTCCCTGACCGCCGCGAGGCCGACCACGGCGGCCAGGACCAGCAGCCCCGCCACCGCGCCGGCCAGCAACGGGCGGCGCCGTCGGCGGCGGCGGACGCGGTCGAGGGGGGCACCTCGAGGCGGCGGCTCCTCGGCCACCGCGGCGGCCAGCACCCGACGGATCCGGTCCTCGATGGTCATGTCCCGGCCTCCGTGTTGCCGGTGAGGCGCTCGGCGGCGTAGGTGGCCCCGAGGCGGTCCCGCAGCCGGGCCAGGCC
>DASUPQ010000767.1 GCA_036280995.1 Actinomycetota bacterium
AGCGGCGCCAGCACCAGCCCGACGACCCCGAACAGCGGATGCACGACCTCGGACTGGATGAGGGCGACGCCGGCCAGGGCGGTCGGGTCGGCGTCGGCCAGGGTGGCCGACACCAGGGCCACGGCCGGGGGCGAGCAGGGCGAAGAGGCCGTTGTCGGCGACCGGCAGGACCACCAGCAGCAGGCCGGTCAGCACCTGGGTGGAAGGGGGTCCTCCTGTGCCGGGGCTGGGAGCCTATCCCGACCAGCGGGCGGGCCCTGCCGGCCGCACCTTAGCGGATGTGGCATCCCAGGATCGCCGTTAGGGTAGGGACAGGTCAGGGGAACGCCGCGAACAGGTGCCACTGGCCGGGCACCCCCCGGAGGGACTGGACACTCCGGTCCTCGAACCGGATCTCGGCTCCCGCGACCAGGTCCTTTACCGTACTGGACACCAGCACCTCGTTGGGCCGGGCCAGACCCATGACCCGCGAGGCGATGTGGACCGCGATCCCGCCGATGTCGCCGTCCCGGAGCTCGACCTCGCCGGTGTGCACGGCCGCCCGGACCTCAAGGCCGAGCGCGCGCACCTCCCGGCCGATCGCGCCGGCGCACGTCACCGCCCGGGCCGGGCCATCGAAGGTCGCCAGCAGCCCGTCGCCGGTCATCTTCACCTCCCGGCCCCGGTACCGCTCCAGCTGCTCTCGGGCCAGGGTGTCGTGGCGCCCGAGCAGCTCCCGCCATCGGCGATCGCCCACCTCGGCGGCGCGTTCGGTCGAGCCGGCGATGTCGGTGAACAGGATCGTGGCCAGGACCCGATCCGGCATCGGTGGGGTCCGGGAACCGGTGAGGAACTCCTCGATCTCGGCGGCAACCGCCTCGGTGTCGCCGACGAACGGCAGGTTGTCGCCGTCTGGGAGCTCGACGAGCCTGGCGCCGGGAATGCGGCCGGCGGCATAGCGGCTCGCCCCCACATCCACGGCCCGGTCGCCGGTCCGATGCACGATCAACGTCGGCACGCGGATCTGGGGCAGCGCCTCCCGCACGTCGATGTCCCTGATCATCCGCAACCAGGCCTGGGCAGCTCCCGGACTGACGCTGCTCCGCATCGCCTTGGCCAAGAACTGGAGGAACTGCTGGTCGTCGGCGAGGCTGGGGGCCACCACGCCCGCCAGCAGCCTGGCCATGGGGTCGCTCCCCCAGGCGGCCGGCAACTGTTCGCCGAACATGCCCTGCAGCTCGGGCGCCAGCGCCCAGGGGAAGTCGCCGGTGCCGGTGCCCTTGACCAGGGGCGCGTACAGGACCAGGGCCCGCGTGCGTTCGGGATGGGTGGCGGCGAACAGGGCGCTCAGGGCGGCCCCCTCGAGGTCGCCGCAGACGGCTGGGCGCTCGGCCCCAGCGGCGTCCAGGACCGCCAGAACATCCTGCATGGTGTCCTCGAGGACTACCGGTCCTGGCGCGTGGTCGGACAGCCCGGTACTGCGCTTGTCGAACACGATGAGCCGGGAGAACGACACCAGCCGCGCACTCCAGCGCACGACACCCGGCCACTCGTGGTTCTGCTCCAGGTGGGAGGTGAACGCTGGAACCAAGATCAGGTCCAGGGGTCCGTCACCGAACACCCGATAGGCGATGTGGACGCCGCCGCTGTTGACATACCGAACCTCGGAACCAGTCATCGGGCCACCACTAGGCGCGCTGGACGTCCGAGGGCTGGCGCTCGCCCGGGCATGCGAGGCATCCCGAGCCCACCCGGATGACCTGGATGGCACGCTCTGGCTCGGGCTGGGCGACGGCGACCGGCTCGGGAGCGGGCTGCTCGGCGGCCTCGGCCTCGGCACCGGCGGGCACCGCCCGAAGCAGGACCGTCGCCATGACGGCGCCGCCGGCCGCGACCACGGCGCTGAGCGCGACGGTGAGCTGCATCCCCTGCACGAACGCCTCCCGGGCCGCGTCGACCAGCGCCGCGCCGAGCTCGCCGGGCAGCTGCGCGGCCACGCCCATCGCCCCGCCGAGGGTGTCGCGCGCGACCGCCGCAGCCTCGGCCGGGATCCCCGCCGGCATCGTGTCGGCCAGGACGCCGCGGTAGACCGCCGCCCCGATGCTGCCGAGGATCGCGATGCCGAACGCGCCGCCCAGCTCGGCGCCGGTCTCTGAGATCCCCGAGGCCGCCCCGGCGCGCTCGGGCGGGGCCGACCCGACGATCAGGTCGGTGGTGGCGGTGAACACCGGCGCCAGGCCCAGCGACACCACCAGCGAGGCACCCACCAGGATCGCCAGGTCGGCGTCGCGCGAGCCGCCGACCCGGGTGAGCACGGCCAGGCCGACCGCCGCCAACCCCAGGCCGGTGCCGATCACGTAGGCCGGGCGGACCCGGCGCAGGATCCGGGGAGCCAGGTTGGAGCCGACGATGAACCCGACCGCCGACGGCAGCGACCACAGGCCCGCCTCCAGCGGCGAGAGTCCGAGCACCAGCTGCAGGTACTGGGCGACGAACAGGAAGTAGCCGACCGCGATGAAGATGCCGAGCAGGTTGGTCGCCAACGACGCGTTGAACGCCTGGATCCGGAACAGCCGAAGGTCGATCATCGGGTCGGCAAGAGTCAGCTGTCGGCGCACGAACACCACGCCCACCACCAGCCCCACCAGGACGGCCGAGACGGCGAGCATGCCGAGCCCGTCCTGGGCGACCAGCTTCAGCCCGAAGACCACCGCCAGCACCGCCACCAGCGACAACGCCGCGCTCACCAGGTCCAGCCGGCCGGCATTGGGGTCGCGGTACTCCGGCAGCACCCGCGGACCCAGCGTCAGCAGCAGCGCCATCACCGGCAGCGCCAGCAGGAACACCGAGCCCCACCAGTAGCGCTCAAGCAGTACCCCGCCCAGCACAGGCCCGATGGCGCCGCCGGCCGAGAAGGCGGTGATCCAGATCCCGATGGCGACCGAGCGCTGCCTGGGGTCCTGGAACAGGCTGAAGATCAGCGACAGGGTGGACGGCGCCAGGGTCGCCCCGGCGATCCCCAGCAGCGCCCTGGCCGCGATCAGCTGCCCAGGGCTGGTCGACAGGGCGGCAAGGATCGAGAGTACGCCGAAGGCGGCGGCGCCGATCAGCAGCAGCCGGCGGCGGCCGATCCGGTCGCCGAGGGTGCCCATGGTGACCAGGAACCCGGCGACCATGAAGCCGTAGATGTCGGTGATCCACAGCAGCTCCGCGCTGCTGGGCTGCAGCTCCGCGCTCAACGACGGCACGGCCAGATGCAGCACCGTCAGGTCCATCGCGTACAGCAGGCAGGCCAGGGCCAGCACCGCCAGCCCGATCCACTCGCGCCGGCCCGCCCGTGCCGTCACGGGGGCGGCGGTCACGTTGGCGTTCTGGTCGTTGGGTTCATCAGCGTTTCTTCTCATCCCTGTCGTACGCGCTTCGCCCTTCATGGTCTCGCGTGCGGTCTCGGACTACTGTGAGTGGCGTGGATGACGTTGGGCAGTCATGGGAGCGACCAGACAGCCGGTAGCTGGCGCTGTCCGGGACATCTCCCGTTCGCCGTTGGAGTTGGTGAGGATTCCACGCCGATTCTAGGGCCAGGCGGCGACAGCGAGGTCGAGCGAGCCGGGCTTGTCGACGGTCGCCCGCTCCGGGCGGCGGCGCGCTGGAATCCTGGCCGCGGATGACCGACGCACCCCACATGGTTCTTGTCCTCGAGCAGCAGGCTCGTTCTCCGGTCGGGCCCCGCGCGACGCAGGCGGGGTGGCGTTGTCAGGTGGGGTGAGCCCTCATCCGCTGCCGCAACTCATTCGGGGCATGACGCTTCTTCGGGCAATGACGAGTAGCTCCCTCCACTGGTGCTCCTGCGGGCTGTCGCTGCGGGTTGTTGACCGTCGGGCGTTCAACGTGGGGGAACCGTTGTTCCATCGGCTGTGACCACGTCGCCTG
>DASUPQ010000768.1 GCA_036280995.1 Actinomycetota bacterium
GCCGGGGTCAGGCGCGATCCCGGCCGCGTCCAGCACGGTCGGGGCGATGTCGACGGTGGCGACCAGGCGGTCGTCGACCGTCCCGGCGGGCAGCCGCCCCGGCCAGCGGACCAGGAACGGGACCTTGATGGACTCGGTGTAGGGCACGAACTTGCCCACGTGGCGGTGCTCCCCCCAGGAGTAGCCGTTGTCGGACAGGTAGAAGACCAGCGTGTCGTCCAGCTCGCCGGTGCCGGCGAGCCGGCCCAGGACCCGGTCGACCAGGTCGTCGACCGACAGCAGGGTGCGGAGCTGGCCGGTGCGCAGGTCGGCCACCTCCCGGCTGTCGGCCGGCGGCCGCTGCCGCAGGTACGCGGGGGCGCCGGCCACCTCCGCCCCGGTGCCGCCGACCCCGTCCAGCTCCGGGAAGGTGGCCTCGGCGTAGCTGGGCTCGGGCACGCGCGGGTCGTGGGGCGCGAACGGCGCCAGGTAGAGGAACCAGGGGCGGTCGTCGTCGGCCTCGAACTCCTCCAGGTAGGCGAGGGCCTGGTCGCCGATGAAGGTCGTCGAGTAGGTGGGGACCCGGCGGAGGGTGCCGTCGACCTGCCACAGCTGGTCGTAGTAGCCGCCGTTGGCCTGGGCGTAGCGGTCGAAGTGGGGCGGCGGCCGCCGCAGCGACCAGCGGTTGAGGAACTTGCCGGCCATGGCCGTGCCGTAGCCGGCGTCCTTGAGGTGGCGGGCCAGGGTGGTCCGCTGGTCGAGCCGCTCCCCCAGCCGCTGGCGGAGCACCCCGTGGTTGTGGACGTAGCGGCCGCTCAGGATCGACGCCCGCGACGGGCAGCAGCTGGGCGTGGTCGCGAACCCCTGGGAGTAGGTGACCCCGCCGTCGGCCAGCCAGCGCCGCGTCTTGGGCATCGCCTGGAGGGTCTCGGCCCGGGCGTCGTCGGTCACCAGCACGAGCACGTTCGGCCGCCGGGCGGCCCCGCCCGGGCCGGCGGCGCCGCCTGGCCCGCCCGACCCGCGGACGGCGGCGAACGCCACCCCGCCAAGGACGAGCACGGCCACGACCAGCCCCGCCACCAGCGTGCGCCCGCCCATCACGGTTCCACTAGGGACCGGGAGCGGCGGCGGCGCAGGATGCCGCTGAGCGCCTCCCACTCCAGGCGGTCGCGGAAGCGCCACAGCAGGACCGCATACAGTCCGCAGCCGGCCACGGCGTAGGCCACGAACCCGGCCACGGTCGGCCCGGCCAGGGCCCGCAGCACCAGGCCGACCAGCCCGAAGCTGACCGCCGACAGGGCCGCGGCCACCCCCGTGCCCGGCCCGAACGGGTGCAGGCCCATCGACCGCCACACCTGGACCAGCGGGAGCAGGTTGTTGAGCAGGATGCCGGCGGCGAACGCGACCGCCGCCCCGGCCAGGCCGTAGCGGGGGGTGAGGGCGAAGTTGAGGGCCAGGTTGGCCCCCAGCGAGATCACCGTGTTGACCAGGTTCCAGGAGCTGCGGCCGCCCATCAGCAGGACCACGTCGACCGGGCCGACGGCGGTGGCGGCCAGCATGGTCGCCGCCAGCACGACCAGGACCACCTCGCCGCCGGCGAAGTCGCGGCCGAACACCTGGAGCAGGGCCGGGCCGAAGGTGAGCAGGGCCAGGTAGACGGGCCAGTTGAGGGCGATCATCCAGCTGGTGGTCGTCTGGTAGGCGGCCGCGGCCCGCTCGGTGCTGCGGCGGGCCAGCAGCTCGCTCAGCTTGGGGGCGAGGACCTGGCGGATGGCCACCGCGGCCATGGCCGCCATGGCCAGGTAGCGCGAGCTGGCCGCGTACACCCCGGCTTCCTTGATGGAACGCAGCGCCCCGATCAGCAGGGTGTTGAGCCACAGCGAGGTGGTCTGGAAGACCGCGGCCAGCCCGCGGGGGCCGGTGAAGCGCCAGTACTCCCCCCACAGCTGGCCCATCGACCGGGGCCGCTGCCGCGACGGAGCGCCCTCGGCCTCGCGGCGGCGTTCGGCCCGGCGCAGCAGCAGCCCCATCCAGACCAGGCCCGCGGCCAGCGCCGGCAGGTACGGGCCGAGGTAGGCGAGGGCGACCACGGTGCTGCCCGCCCCGGCCAGGATCACCGGCAGCATCAGCAGGGGCTGGAGGGCGGGGCGGACGATCTTGTCCAGGTACACCGTCGGGCGCATGGTGGCGAAGCCGCGGGTGGCCGCGAACACGGCCAGCGACAGCGCCGCCACGGGCACGAACAGGGCGAAGGTGCGGATGAAGCCGGCCAGCTGGGCCGTCTCGGCCAGGCCGTGGCGGGAGAACACGTCGGCCAGCTCGGCCGCGTACCACCAGGCCAGCAGCCCGAGCAGGCAGCCGGCGGCGGTCACCGGCCAGAGGCCGACGGCCAGGCCGCGGCGCAGGTCGCGCACCCGCCCCAGGGCCCGGTAGCGCGGCACCATCCGTGACAGCCCGACGTCGGAGCCGAGCGCGGCCGCGCTGGACAGGATGAGGAACAGGGCCACCGCCTCGTAGAAGGCGCCGGTGCCCTCGGCCCCGAGGCCCCTGGTGACGATCACCAGCAGCACGAAGTGGAGCAGCCCGGTGGCCACGGCGCCGGCCAGGTTGAGGGCGCCCCCCCTGGCCAGGGTGGTCAGGTCCTGCCGGGTCTCCTCGCCGGTGGCCGGCGCGGGAGCGGCGGTCTCCATCGGGGTTAGGCGCTCCAGCCGAAGTCGTCGCCGAGCGACGCGTACAGCCGCTGGTTCGGCTCCCGGAAGTGGTCGGCCAGGCGCCGGTGGACGTCGGTGCCCAGCTTCCGGTAGTCGTAGCCGTTGTGCTTCTCGAAGGCGTCGGGGGTGAACGCCGGCAGCTCGAGGAAGTCGAGCACCCGGCGGAAGGTGCGCTCCGGCTCGGCGAAGAAGCGCTCGCTGGACAGCACCAGCAGCTGCCGGTCGTCGAACCGGGCCCGCCACCGCTCCAGCTGCTCGAGGTAGCGGCCCCTGGCCAGGTAGGAGTGGTGCTGGTGGGCGAAGCTGTTGTAGAGCGGCTCGGCCAGCATGCGCTCGGCCTCGCCGGCCAGCCGGGCCGGCTCGGCCTCGATCGCCTCCTCGAACGACAGCGTCTCGAAGCCGCGGGCGACCTCGTGCTGGTAGTGCGAGTAGGCCCGCCCGACCGGGTCGCGCAGCAGGGCGATCAGCTTGACCTGGGGCAGGTGCCCGGCCACCCGCTCGGGCACCAGCGGGTGGAACAGGTAGTAGGGGCTGGCCTCGCCGGTGCGCAGCTCGACCCGGTGGCGCCTGGCCACCCACCAGGCGGTCAGCCGGGTCGGGAAGCGCGAGGCGTACCAGCCCATCCCGCGGCCGTAGGCGACGTCGAAGAAGTGCACCCCTTTGGTGCGCAGTGTGGTCCGGACCCCGGGATGCTGGATCAGGTAGCGGTGCAGCGAGGTCGTGCCGGCCCGCTGGGCGCCGATGATGAGGTAGTCGGGCAGCAGCCGCAGCCCGGCCGTTGGGCGTGCGTACGCCTGGGCGCTCCAGCGCGCCGCTCTCCTGGCCAGCTTGGTGGCGCCGTTGGCTTGGGTCATGTCGTCTGCAGGCTCTCCCGGGTCTGGGTCAAGGATCGGCGTTCGGCGGCGGCGGCTTGAGCGGCCCCCCGCTCCCGCCAGGCCACGGCCGCCACCACCATCATCAGGTGCAGCTGGGTGGGCATCATGTCGTAGTAGGCGAACTCGAGGACCCCGATCAGCAGCATCACGTGGCACCACAGGGGCGGCCCGGTGGCCCCCCGGTGCGTCACCCACAGGACCCAAAGCCACCAGCCCAGGAAGAAGGCCAGGCCGACGATGCCCTGGGAGAACACGACCAGGTAGAGCTGGCCGTGGGTGCCGATCTCGGGGGCGTTGACCAGGTCGGGCGACTCCCGTGGCCCGCCGTAGCCGAGCAGCGGCCGCTCCAGCGCGCCCTGCAGGGCCTGGGAGCTGAGGCTCTCGCGGCGCTCGTTGCTGTGCGGGTGGGCCAGGCGGTCGCTGACGTAGCGCTCCAGCGGGGTGAAGGCGACCAGGGCGGCGACCACGGCCAGGAAGGCCAGGATGGCCACCAGGGCCCGGGCGTTGCCGCGCAGGGCCACCCGGACGGCCGCGTACACCAGGCCCATCCCGAGCCCGACCCACAGGCCGCGGTTGGCGGAGATGACGATCGGGACCAGGGAGGCGACCAGCAGCAGCCGGACCGCGTTGCGGGTCAGGTAGGAGCGGAGCACGCCCAGCCCGGCCAGGGCCATGGGGGTGAGCAGCCCCACCGCCCCGCCCCACTCGTTGGTGTAGGTGAACGGGGCCGCCGGCCGGGGCAGGGCGTAGCCGATGAAGCTCTGGACCTGGGCCAGGCGGGCGCTGAACAGGTCCTGGGCGAACGGGTTGGCCGCCAGCGTCTCGGGCAGCAGCAGCGACGCCGGGGTGGTGAGCCGCAAGCTGGGCGAGGCCAGGGCGGCGAAGCCGAAGCAGATCACCGTCGCCCAGAACAGCGTCATGGCCAGGATGATCCGCCGGGCCGGGACGGCCGAGCGGGGCAGGTTGTAGACGTAGACGAACATCACCGTCATGGACAGGTAGAGCACGGCCCGGTAGGAGAAGGCGTACCAACGCCGGGCCTCGTCCAGCTGGGTGGCCGACAGCAGCATCCAGAACAGGAAGGCCAGCCACAGCCCGAACCCCTTGGGGACCCGCACCCGGCCCCTGGCCAGCAGCCAGGCCAGCATGGGCACGGCCAGGACGATCCAGATGACCGAGGACAGCCCGAGGGCCCACCACACCGGGAAGGCGCCGAACAGGGCCAGCACCGGCCAGCCCTCGGGTAGGCCGGAACGCCGCGCGGCCGGGGCCGGCGGCGCCCCCTTGGCCGTGCTCAGGTCGTCGATGCGCTCGGGCACCCGAGCAGGATAGGCGCCCGGGTGCCCTGGCGGTACGTCAACACTGGCTACGGCAAGCTAGT
>DASUPQ010000769.1 GCA_036280995.1 Actinomycetota bacterium
CGCGATGGTCCGCAAGGGCAACCGGGAAGCGATCGCCGGGACCGGCGCCATCGCCCTGGCCTTCACCGGCGTGCTGTACCTCATCACCGACCTGGTCTTCACCACCCAAGCCGCGATCGCGGTCGCGGTCGCCTTCTTCGCCCTGACCGCGTGGCGCTGGTGGGCAGTCGCGCTCTACCGCAAGGCCCGCGAACAGGCAGCGGCCACGCAGACCTAGGCGATGCTCAGGCTGGGATATCGCGGCCCTGACGCTCGTTCCTGATCTGCGCGACCCGCGGCTGGCACAGCGCTCACACGCGTGTAGGCCGCGACTACCTGGAGTGAGCCACTGGTCGGGGCCGCCGGGACGCTGGCGCCAGCCGTCACCTCGGGAGTTCGACGCCGCCGATTGTGGGCTTGGCGTCGTGCGGCGCCTGAGCGCCCGGTTCCCGTAGGTGCTCAGCCGCCGCGGTGCCGTTCCCGCTCGCGGAGTTCGACGCGGCGGATCTTGCCGGAGATGGTCTTGGGCAGGTCGGCGGTGAACTCGATCTCGCGCGGGTACTTGTAGGGGGCGGTGACGGCCCGGCAGTGCTCCTGGAGCTCGGCGACCAGGGCCTCGGAGCTCTCGCGGCCGGGGACGAGGACGATGTAGGCCTTGACGATCTGGCCGCGCAGCGGATCGGGCTTGCCGACCACCGCCGCCTCGGCCACCGCCGGGTGCTCGACCAGGGCCGACTCCACCTCGAAGGGGCCGATGCGGTAGGCGGCCGAGGTGATCACGTCGTCGGCGCGGCCGACGAACCAGAAGTAGCCGTCCTCGTCCACGTAGGCACGGTCACCGGTGTCGTAGAAGTCGCCCCGGAACGCGGCCGCGGTCGCCTCCGGGTCGCGCCAGTAGCCGGTGAACAGCCCCACCGGGCGCTCCGGCCGGACGCGGACGGCGACGTGGCCTTCCTGGCCGGGGCCGAGGATTCGGGCGTCGTCGTCGATCACGACCACGTCGAAGCCGGGCGTCGGCTTGCCCATCGAGCCGGGGCGCACCTCCAGGCAGCGGAAGTTGGCCAGCAGGTTGACGGTCTCGGTCTGGCCGTAGCCGTCGTAGATCGTTAGCCCGGTGGCCGCCTGCCAGACCTTGATCACCTCGGGGTTGAGCGGCTCACCGGCCGAGACACAATGGCGCAGCCGCGACCAGTCGTAGCCGGCCAGGTCGAGCAGGACCAGCGCGCGGTAGACGGTCGGCGGGGCGCAGAAGGTGGTGACCCCGTGCTCGCCGATCAGCCGCAGCATCAGGTCGAAGTCGGGCTTGCCGCGCACATCCCAGAGGAAGTTGGCCGCGCCGAGCGCCCACTGGCCGAACAGCTTGCCCCAGGCCGCCTTGGCCCAGCCGAAGTCGCTGACCGTCCAGTGCAGGTCGTCGGGCTTGAGGTCCTGCCAGAAGCGGGCGGTGATCTGGTGGCCGATGCCGGCCGAGGCCTGGGTGTGCAGCACCATCTTGGGGTAGGCGACCGTGCCCGAGGTGAAGTAGAGCAGCATCGGGTCGTCGGACCTGGTCGGCTCCGCCTCCGGGGGGCCGTCGCCGGCGGCGGCCAGCCCGTCGGCCCACGAGACCCAGCCGCCGGCCTGGTCGGATGCCTCGTCGGGGATGCCGCCGTAGCCTCCGCCGGCCAGATAGACCCGGGTCCGGAGGCTGGGGCAGTCGGCGGCGACCTGGTCGACCTTGGCGATGCCCTCGGCGTCGACCACGACCACGCTGGCCTCGGCGCTGTTGAGCCGGTAGGCGATGTCGCGCGGGGTGAGCAGGGTGGTGGCCGGCATCGGCACGGCGCCCAGCTTGATGCAGCCCAGGACCACGTCGTACCAGTCGGGCACGCGGGGCAGCATCACGAACACCCGGTCGCCTTTGGTGACCCCCTGGCCGGCCAGGAACCGGGCCGCCCGGTCGGAGGAGCGGGCGAGGTCGGCGAAGCTGAAGCGGCGGGGATCGCCCCCGTCGGGGCCGACCGCCAGGAGCGCCAGCTTGCCGGGCTCCCGCACCGCCCAGGCGTCGACCACGTCACGGGCGTAGTTGTAGCGCTCCGGGACCTCCAGCCGGAACGACGCCCGGGTCGCCAGGTAGTCGGTCATGTTCGGCGGCAGATCGCGCATGGTGGGCCTCCCGGTCCGGGGAGCATCCTGACGAGAGCCTAGCGCGCCGGCACCGCCTCCTCACAGGCAGCTGCTAGGCGTTGACAGCGGACGCCTGGACGCGTAGGCAAGCGGCAGCAGCCGTCGCCCACTGGGGGTAGTCATGGCCGTTCAGCGTCCCGCACCCGAGGACCTCACCGCGATCGCCCGCCAGTTCCACTTCGGCATCGCCCCCGAGCGCCTGCCATCGTTCGAGGCCCTGGTCGAGGGGTTCCTGGCTCCCTACGACCGGCTCGACGAGCTCCAGGAGCCCAAGCGGCAGCCGCGCTACCCCCGCGACGGCGGGACCGAGCCCCGGCCCGAGGAGAATCCGCTGGGGGCCTGGGCCTGGCGGGTCCGGATCGAGGGCGCCGACGGCGGCCCGCTGGCCGGCCGGACCGTCGCCATCAAGGACAACGTCGCCGTCGCCGGCGTGCCCATGCGCAACGGCACGACGCTGCTGGACGGCTACGTGCCCGACGAGGACGCCACCGTGGTCGAGCGGGTCCTGGACGCCGGCGGCACCATCCTCGGCAAGGCCGTCTGCGAGAGCCTGTGCTTCTCGGGCGGCAGCCACACCGCCGACAGCGGCCCGGTCCGCAACCCCTACGACCCGACCCGCTCCACCGGCGGCTCCTCGACCGGCTCGGCCGCGCTGGTCGCCGCCGGCGAGGTCGACCTGGCCATCGGTGGCGACCAGGGCGGCTCGGTGCGGATCCCGAGCTGCTGGTCGGGCATCTACGGGCTGAAGCCGACCTGGGGGCTGGTCCCGTACACCGGCGCGTTCCCGATCGAGGCCTCCCTCGACCACCTCGGCCCGATGGCCGCCACCACCAGGGACGTGGCCCTGCTGCTGTCGGTCCTGGCCGGCCCCGATGGCCTGGACCCGCGCCAGCACGCCGGGCTGCGGCCCGCCGACTACCTGGGCGCGCTCACCGGCGACGTCGCCGGGCTGCGCCTGGCCCTGGTCAGAGAGGGGTTCGGGATCGCCGGGCTGTCCGAGGCCGACGTCGATGAGGCGGTCCGGGAGGCCGCCCGCGCCTTCGAGCGGCTCGGCGCCAAGGTCGAGGAGGTCTCGATCCCCTGGCACCGGGACGCCATGGCGGTGTGGAACGCGATCGCGGTCGAGGGAGCCACGGCGATCATGGTCGCCGGCGAGAGCATGGCCCGCGGAGCCAAGGGCCACTACGCGACCGGCCTGGTCGACACCTTCGGCGAGGGCCGCCGGGCCAAGGGCGACCGGCTGTCGGAGACGGTCAAGCTGACGGTGCTGGCCGGGCAGTGGATGGCCGAGACCCACCGCGGCCGCTACTACGCCAAGGCCCAGAACCTGGCCCGCACCGCCACCGCGGCCTACGACCAGGTCCTGGCCGGTCACGACCTGCTCGTCATGCCGACCCTTCCCCTCAAGGCAACCGAGCTGCCCGAGCCCGACTGCCCGGTCGAGGTCTACGTGGCCAGGGCCCTGGAGATGATCCCCAACACCGCCCCCTTCGACGTCACCGGCCACCCGGCCATGAACGTCCCCTGCGCCATCTCGGCGGGCCTGCCCGTCGGCATGATGCTGGTCGGCCGCCACGCCGACGAGGCCACCATCCTGCGCGCCGCCGACGCCTTCGAACGCCAGGTGTTCCGCCCCGACCGGCCGGCGCGGCCGCGGCTCACAAGGCGTGGCTAGTCGGCGACTGCCTGGTCGCCCCAGGCGTTGTCGATCACATAGCGCCAGCTGCCGTCGGCCTGGCGACGGGCCACCTCGGCCGTCGTGGCGCCCAGGGCAACCGGATTGCCGTCCGGGCCGGTGCCACGCAGCGACCAGGTGTTGGCCAGATAGGCCAGCTCGCCAACGGTGACCACCAGCTTGGTGTCGAGGGTGATGCGGCCCTTGAGGGCCAAGAAGCCCTGAAGGGCGGCGCGCGCCTGTTCGCCGCCGTTGGCCACGCTGCCCGGCTGGGCGATCAGGGCGGCGTCGGGCTCATACAGCTCCATGAGGCCATCAAGGTCGCCGGCGTTGAAGCGGTTCTCGAACAACCGGTGGATCTGCTCAGGGGTGGTGGCGGGCATGGGCGCTCCCTTCGGGAAACCAGCAGGCAGGTCGAGCATCAGCATGCCGGGGGAAGGCTCCTCATCCAAGAGTGGCGGAGCAGGATGAGGGCGAGTTCCGGCTCGCCGCGGAGGTTCTCGGTTGTGCTGGTCATGGGTCGGCGGAGCGGGTTCCTCGACGATCGAGGTAGCCGCCTCGCCGCCGGCCATACGCCTCTGGCCGCAGCTGGCGTTCCAGCTGCATCAGGCTCCAGACCCTGGTGCCGTCGGCGCGCAGGTAGGGCTCGATGTTGGCGGCCGCCTCCTGGATGGTGGCCAGGTCGACGCCGAGCAGCTCGGCGCACCGCGGCAGCGGCGCCGCGATCGGCCGGCCCAGGTCAGGGTCGTGCCAGGTCCCCACCGGAGCAGGATATCGAACACTTGTTCTATTCGACATCGGGAAACCTGCGTACCGGTCGCAGGCAGCAGGGGCCAAAGCGAACTGGGAGCATGCTTGACCGGTGTCGGGGCGAGGGGAAGACTTTGGGTCGTGGCTGACACCGAGACCGCACCGCAGACCGGCTATGCCCCGGTGGACGGCCTCCGGATGTACTACGAGCTCCACGGCGCTGGTGGCCGACCGTTGCTGTTGTTGCATGGTGGGCTGTTCAACATCGACCTGCAGTTCGGCCCGCTGCTCCCCGGGCTGGCCGCGACCCGCCAGGTCATCGCCGCCGACTTCCAGGGCCACGGACGGACCGGTGACATTGACCGGCCGCTCACCAGTGCGAACCTTGCCTCTGATGTGGTCGGGCTGCTCGGGCACCTGGGTGTCGCCCAGGTCGACGTCTTCGGGAACAGCGTGGGTGGCGCCGTCGCCCTTCATCTCGCCATCAACCATCCTGAGCTGGTCGGCAAGCTGGTCGTGTCGTCGGTGTCGTTCCATCCCGATGGTGACCGTTCGGAGAATGCCGAGGCGGTGGAGGCCCTGACGGTGGACGCCATCGCCGGGACGCCGATGGAGCAGGACTACCGGGCCAAGTCACCGAACCCTGACAAGCTGCAGGAGCTCCTGGACAAGCTGGGGCAGTTCGACGCGGGGTTCCCTGGCTGGGCCGACGCCGACATCGAGGGGATCGCCGCGCCGACGTTGATCACCGTGGGGGACTGCGACGCGGTGCGGCTCGAGCACGCGGTCCGGTTCCTGCAGTTGCGTGGTGGCGACGTCAACGGCGATTTCGTCGGGGTCCCGGCCTCGCAGCTGGCGGTGTTCCCAGGAACGACGCACTTTTTCGGGCTCGCCAAGACCGACCTCGTCCTGGGAGCGGTGCTGCCGTTCCTGGATGCGCCCCTGGCCGACGCTCGACCATGATGCGTGCTCCGCGCCAACCCGGCTTGGGTACCAGCCGCCGGCACCGGAGAACACGCCGTACGGGACCTACGAGTGGCCCATCAGCTCATCGTCGGCTCCGCGGGTTGCGCCGGGGCGACGAGATCGCCTTTACCCGCGCCGACGGTGCATCGGTGCGCTTCGCCGTGGAGCGGACCGAGCAGCATGACAGGCAACGGGTTCCCGATCGACGCCGTGTACTAGCCGACCCTGACCCTCTTACGGGGTTCAGGGGACGCGCAGGTCGCACCGGTCCACAACCTGCCGGTAGGCGTCCAGGGCACGGTCGAACCTGATCGACTCACTGGCCCCGACCTGCTGGGGGACAGCGAGCTTGTCGAGCACCTGGCCGACCGGCAGCCCGCGATTGGCCGGGTCGTTCAAGATCCTGTCGTGCTCGGCAAGAGCCCCTCGCAGCTTGACGGCGCTGGCGAGCATCGCGTTGGCCCGGTCAACGGCCGTCTTGCACGCCGGTGTGGCGACCGGTGCCGAGGAGCCAGTGAGGCTCCGGTCCGCGGAGTCGGCAGCCGTCGTCCTCGTCGCATCGTGGGCTGGCCGGTTGTCGGACCAGGCCACCGCGCCGACAGCCACACCACCGACCAGCGCGACCACGACCAGCAGGCCGGCAAGGAGCAGCCAGTGAAGCGGCGGCCGCCCGCGCACGGCCCGTCCGGCGGGCTCGCCACCCAGGCGCTCGCCCTGGACCCCGACCTGGCTGGGAGGTTCCCACTGGCTGTCGAGCCGGACCATGTGCCGTCGCAGCGCCTCGAGCTGCCGATGGCGGTCGTCTTCCTGCTCTGAAGCCATGCCCCCACCTCCTGGATCCGCGTCGCGACCGGCGGAGCAACCACAACGGCCCGGCAGCGCTAGACCGGTGCCACGAGATCTTCCGACGAGCGCAACCGGGCATCCTAGCGAATCCGGTCAGTGACGGCACGGAATGGGGGAAGCCACACGACCCGACAGCCAACAACTCGGCGATGGGCCTCGGGACGGCGTGGCAACGCTCGGCGGCTAACCGCGACCGCGGGCAGCGACCGCAGCGAAACAGCCAGAGCACTTCTCGACAAAGCTTGCCGCTTCCCAATCCTCGTTCAGCACCGTAAGGGTCTCCGCCTTGATCCCGCAGACGGTAGCGCCGGTCGCCGCGCATACCGCGTGGGTTGGGCCGACTGGAGCGGTCCTGGCGACCCGGAACACCCCGTCCGGCCGGTGGGCCAGGGATGGCACTTGCTGGAGTCGTTCGGCGCCAACCTTGTAGCGCATAGGCACCCTCCTTGGGGGCTCGCGGGAGCATCCTCCCAATTGTTCCCAATGTGCAACCCGCACCTGTTTGTGGTGATGAGGTGTCGCCCCTCCTGGGATCGACTGTGTGACGACCGTCCAGCGGCTGCGCCGCGACCCGCCGGTGCCGCGCCGGGTCATCCCCGGCTGAGCTCGTCCGTACCGCCGGCGTCAGCTGGGGTGGCGGTCCGGTCGGCGGTCCGCCGTTCCCGGGGGAGCCAGGTGACCGCGTTGGCCACGGCGACGTCCAGCTCGCTGTCCCATAGGGGGCGTTGCGCCTGGGCGAGGGCCCTGCCCAGGCCCGATGCGGCGCCCTTCCAGGTGATGCCGATCGCGCCGGCGGCGGCCAGGACGGCCGCGACCACCGCGGACGCCGCGCGGACGACCACCACCACGACCAGGGCCGCGGCCAGGATCGCCGCCACCGCGGTGGTGACGATCCAGAAGCGGCGCAGGAAGCGCACGGTGAGCCGGCGGAGGTGGCCAAGGAACTGGTCGGCCGCCCACAGGTAGTCGTCGGTGGACAACAGGTCGAGGCCGTCCCGCTCGCCGGACAGCAAGGCCCGCCACAGCTGGCCCTGGCGGTGCAGCGCCCGGGTGACGCTCTCGCGGTCGGGGGCGGCCGACCAGTCCACCGGCCGGGCGGGCGGCCGCCGGGGCCGCCGCGCCAGCGCCTGCCCCGGGTCGTCGACGGCCGACCGCAGGGTCGGGGCGTCGCTCCAGGCCGCCCACGCCTGGAGCGACCCGCTGACGGCCTCGGCGGCGTGCGGAGGGAACGCCGACCTGAGGTCGGCCAGCCACCCCAGCAGGTTGTCCAGCCGGAAGCGGGCGAAGGTCCGCCGGAAGGTCTCCGGGTGCTTGGCGTCGGGCAGCAGGGCGGTCTGGGCCAGGGCCCGGCCGAGGCCGTAGGCCTTGCCCAGCCGGAAGTCGGCCGCGGTCAGGGCCATCAGCAGCTGGCGGTGCAGCTCGGCCACGGCCGCCCGGAGCTGGCCCGGCTGGCGCACGTCGGCCTCCAGCAGCGCCTGGATGGGGCCGGTGTCGGGGGGCTCCTGGCCGGAGCGGCCGAACTGCCAGGCGAATGCAAGATCGACCCGCACCTGGTCGAGCAGCAGCCTGGCCCGGGACAGCGGATCGAGCTCGCCGATGCCGGTGAGCCGGTCCACGCCGGCCGACCGGCGCTGCGCGGTCCCTGGGATGTTGGCGTGGAACAGCTCGGCCACGTGCCAGCCGAGCACGAACGCCGCGACGACCGCATCCCGGGCGGCGTCGGAGCGGTCGGGGCCCTCGGGCGGTGTCACGGCGCTCCTCAGCTGTCCTTCCTGGGGCGGTGGCGGCCCCGGCGTCCAGGGCACATGTGCCCGGTTGGACGAGAACGCTCGGTATGTTGGCCAATGCCGCCCTGCCTGACAAGGCGTGGCCGGCAGCGAGGAAGTCCGCCTGCCCGGACCGCCACGTCAGGCGCCGCCGGTGCCAGGAGGAACGTTCGACTCCATCCGTGGACCTAGTGGTCCGTCCCTGAGGTGTCTTGACATGTTGCAGGCCAGGTTTCGCGAGGAGCTGAGGTCCGTTCACCGGTCTCAGCCGGCGGCTCGCAGACCAGGCCCTGCCTCCCCGCGAGCGGTGCCCCAGGAGCCGCGCGCGGACGGTCGAAGCCACAGCGACGTCGTGGTCGGCTGCATTGTCGTCTCCACGACCGCCAGCAGCTCGGCCGACAGCGTGTCCAGATCCAGCTCCTCGCGCAGCCGGGCGCTGAACGCCTGGATGGTCTTGGCCGCGTCGTAGCGGCGCCGGTTGAACCGCCGGTCGACCGCCAGTTGGATGCGACGCCGGGCCGGCTGGAAC
>DASUPQ010000770.1 GCA_036280995.1 Actinomycetota bacterium
CTGGATCCCTTCTCCGAAGGGTGAGCGGTGGGAGCCGCGGCTCTGGTGACCGCGACTCCATGACCCTCATCTGGTCTGTTGCGCTCGCGTGGCGCCGGTCGAGCCCTTCCCGCCGCCCTGTCGAAAGCGTGCTAGTGGACCTGGCCGCGGATCTCCCCACCGGGGAAGTCCCCCGGGCCGGTGTTGGGCGGGTCCACCCCGTCGTTGGTGTGCACGTTGACGTAGGTGTTGCCGCTGCCCATCGCGGCTAGCACCGCCGCCAGGTCGGCCCAGCCACAAAGATTGCCCGCATCCGGGGCGGTGATCGTCCCCTCGGCCAGCGTCCCGTCCACCCGGCCGCCTCCGGGCGCGCCCATGAACAGGGTGACGCCAACCGGGCCGTTGACCCCGACGCCACCGCAGTGGATGTGGGCCGCGACCACGTTGTCGAGGTTGGCCACATTCAGCTTGAACGTCAGCGCCGTCCCGTCGGCGCTGAGCTTGAAGGTGGCCACCCCCACCGCGTGGGTGTCGCGTGCCGGGACCTCCTGGCCGCCCGACAGCGTGGCCACGAAGTTGTCACCGGCCACCGCCGCCGGCGCCACCGCCAGCAGCCCCAGCGCCAGCATGGCCACCAGCACGATCGTCCTGCGCATCGGTGCCTCCTTGTCCGCTTCTGGTCGAGGTCGCCAACGGCACCCTCCGATACCGGGCGCCGAATCGAGTTGCAGATCGGCGTTGCTGGAACTCCTGTGTGCCGAGGGAACACCCAGCAGGCCAGCGGCATCTCGGTGGGGCGCGGCTGGCGCAGCCAAGGACCGCCCGACACAGCTCTCCCCGGTCGCGGATCGACCCTCCAGCAGCTGGACGCTGCGATGGGTGCCACACCGCAGTCACCTGGCCGTCGGCGCCGACACCCAGCCGCTCCACCGCGTTCCGCCTTGACGACAGCACACGGGCACGGCCGCTCGCGGCGAAGGCAGCGGCCGGCATGGCGACCTCCTGGAGACGGGGAGGCAGCACCTCAACCAGGACAGCGAGGACGACAGCTTGCAGTCAGTCAACTAGCAGACCGGTCACCCGATTCCCCATCGGCGTGCCCGCCCTCGTCATCAGCTGCCGCTCGGGGCTTCACCGGCCCACCGCACCAGGCCGTTATCCATGCTTGAACCGGTCGCCGGCCGGCCGGCCAGCTCCTCGGCTGGCCACCAACCTGCTGCCACCGAGAGAACGGCCATCGCGGACCAGATTAAATGAGACACCGCCGAGAAATGGCCCTGGCGGACCAGATTAGGCGAGACAAGCCACTGAACGGCGTCTCAGGCGATGTGGTCCGCCGCAGGTCAGCGAGGTCAGGCCGGACCAGATCAAGTGAGACGGGACAGGAGCATCGTCAGCGGGAGGAAGGTGTCCCGTCTCATTTGCGTCAGGCAAGCCCGGCTCACGACGCTGCAGACGACAACCCACCCAGGTGGCGGTCTCAGGACCCAGAGGGGTAGCCACCGATCGCCACCCAGGACCCGACGCACCACACCACCACCGACGTATCCGTCAGGCGAGGAGGTCGGCCATGAGCGACCACAAGGCAGTTCTTGGCTCCGCAGCATGGGTCCAGCAGACGCAGGGGTGGATGACTGCCGCCGAACGTCGTTCGCTCGTGGGTCCGTTGGCTCGGACCCACCTGAGCAATGCGGTGGGTCGGCTGCGCATGGCCGTGCGGCTGCATCCCGGGCGCAACGTCGACATTCCGGAGTCCCGATTGGCGGTGCCCGAGACGGCCTTGACCCGTGCGGCGCGGAAGGTGGCTGAGGACACCCTGACTCCGACGTTGCTGCATCACAGCTACCGGACCTACCGTTTCGGCCGCGCTCTGGGCGAGCTCGACGGGTTGCAGGTCGACGCCGAACTCCTGTTCGCCGCAGCGATCCTGCACGACACCGGCCTGGTGAACCTGCCCAACGGCGCTGATTTCACGTTGTCGTCGATGGGGCTCGCGCGCGAGGTCGCGGACCAGGTGGGTCTGTCCACCGCGGCAACCGAGGTCATGCAGACAGCGATCACGATGCACTACACCCCGGGCGTGACGACGGCGGCAGGCACAGAGGCGTACCTGCTCGCGGCGGGTGCGGCCGTGGACGTGGCCGGCGTCCGGAGCTGGGACCTGCCGCCGCAGACTCTGAACAACGCTGTGCGGGACTACCCGCGAGTCGGGTTCAAGAAGGCGTTCGCGGACGCGTTCCGCGCCGAAGCGGTCCGGGTCCCCCAGGGACGGGCAAAGTTCGTGAACAGGTACGGCGCGCTCATCACCGCGATCAAGCTGGCCCCGTTCGACGAGTGAGGCGTGCACGCCCGGCGATCGGCGCTAGCGAACGGACAGCCACCGAGAGAATGGCTGTGGCGGGCCAGGTTGAATGAGACACAGCTGAGAAAATTGCCATCGCAAGCCAGGTTCAGTGAGACAGCGCCGAGAGAATGGCGCTCGCGGGCCAACTTTAGTGAGACAACCGGCTGGACGCCGTCTCAGCGAATCTGGCCCGCCGCAGGTCAGCGGCGTGCTACCGGGCCAAGTTCGGTGAGAAGGGACAGCAGCGTCTCAGCGCCGTCCTCGACGCGCGCTGACGACGGCTAGGACTGCTTGGCGGAGGTGCAGCCGATCGTGAGCGCCATTGGCGCGACGTTTGTGCAGGAAACCTGCGATGGCTCCAGACCGCCGACGCCGGCGGTGACGAACCCGCTGGCTGACCGGATGCTCGCCG
>DASUPQ010000771.1 GCA_036280995.1 Actinomycetota bacterium
GCCCAACCACCTCATAGCCACGGTCGGCGGCGGCGTAGACCAGCGTCTTGATGCAGGGGTTGAGACCGGGGACGTCGCCCCCGCCGGTGAGCACACCGATCCTGGTCATGCCTGGACCCCCCGCGCCACCGCCCTCAACACGTCGTCGCGGGTCAGGACCCCGATCGGGCGTCCGGCCTGGTCGACGACCGGCAGCCGGTTGACGCCATGGTCGATCATCGTCCGCACCGCCAGCACCACCGACCAGTCCGGCTGGGCGGTCACCGGCTCGTCGCTCATCAGCTCGCCGACCCTGAGACGGGCCAGGCGGGGCGCGTGCTGGTGCCCGGCTATCGCGGCCAGGGAGCCGGTGGGGTCGTCCAGCAGCGTCGGCACGAGCAGGTCACGGCGGGTGATCACCCCCACGACCTTGCCGTGGTCGACGACCGGCGCCCCGGACACGGCCCTCTGGTCGAGGCGTCGCAGGGCCATCTCGGCCGACATATCCGCTGCCAGCAGCACCACGTCCCGGGTCATGGCCTCGCCCACGGTACCCAACTGCCGCCCCAGAATGGTCGATTCCTCCACGGTCGCGGTCACGGCCATCACCTCCCAAGTGGCGGGCGTACCTCACCCGCCCAGGAGACCAGCCTGCCCGGTCAATGAGCGACCATAGGAGGGCCATCAGGCAGGTGAACCACGGGACCTTCGGGACCGCCGGCGGATGATCCACTTCTCGAGCTCTACCGCGACGAAGGCGGCGGTCGAGGTCACCAGGACGAGGGCGAGCTGGAACGGTGAGAGGGAGTGGGTGTCGAACAGCCGCTGCAGGGCCGGCAGGTAGAGGATGGCGAGCTGGACCGCGACCGCCCCAAGAACCGCCGCCAGCAGGAACGGGTTGGACCGGGCGCCCAGGGTGAAGAAGCTCTCGCGCTCGGACCGCACCGCCAGGGCGTGGCCCAGCTGGAGCAGCGCCAGGGTGGTGAACACCATCGTCTGCCACGGCCAGCCGGCCGCCCTGGCGCCGACCAGGAGAGCCAGGCAGACGGCGGCCATGGTCAGCCCGACCCACAGGGCGTGCTGCCACAGGCCGCGGGCGAAGATCGACTCGGTCGGCGACCGGGGTGGGCGGCGCATGGCGTCGCGTTCCACCGGCTCCAGCCCGAGCGCGATGGCGGGCAGACCGTCGGTGACCAGGTTGATCCAGAGGATCTGCACCGCCAACAGCGGGACAGGCAGCGCCAGCGCGGAAGCCAGGAACATGACCCAGATCTCGCCCGAGTTGGTGGTGAGCAGGTAGCGCACGAAGCGGCGGATGTTGTCGTAGATCCGCCGCCCCTCGCGGATGGCGGAGACAATGGTGGCGAAGTTGTCGTCGGCCAGAACCATGTCGGCCGCCTCCTTGGCGACGTCGGTGCCGGTCACGCCCATGGCCACCCCAATGTCGGCCTGGCGCAGGGCCGGGGCGTCGTTGACGCCGTCGCCGGTCATCGCCACCACCGCACCCCGGTCCTTCCAGGCACCAACCAGCCGGAGCTTCTGCTCCGGGCTGGTCCGGGCGTAGACGCCCACGCCGGTCACCCGCTCGGCCAGGGTCTCCTCGTCCAGGCGGCCGAGCTCGGCCCCGGTGAGGACCTCGCCGGCCTCGTCGAGGATGCCGACGCGGCGGGCGATGGCAGTGGCCGTGCGGGC
This sequence comes from Actinomycetota bacterium, assembly GCA_036280995.1. NCBI lineage: Bacteria > Bacillati > Actinomycetota > Actinomycetota bacterium. The sequence goes on from DASUPQ010000771.1 coordinate 1,672, forward strand.
ATCATCTCCGGTGATCATCACCGGGATGACGCCGGCCTCCCGGCAGGCGGCCACGGCGGCGGCCGTCTCGGCCCGTGGCGGGTCGGCGATGGCCACCAGCCCGAGGAGGCGCAGGCCGCTCTCGGCCGCCTCGGCCCGGCTGGGCACCGCGGGCAGGTCCCGCTCGGCCAGGGCCAGGATGCGGTAACCGTCGGACGCCCACCGGTTGGCCACCGCCCGCACCTGCCCGGCCAGCGCGGTGTCGGCCGGGGCGAGCAGCGGGACCAGGGCCTCGACCGCCCCCTTGACCGCCACCCACACCTGGCCTGGCCCCTGGTGCAGCGTGGCCATGCGCCGCCGGGTGGCGTCGAAGGCGACCTCGGCCACCCTGGGCCAGTCGCGGTCCAGCGCCTCGCGTTCGACCCCCAGCTTGCCGGCCAGGGCGAGCAGGGCGGCCTCGGTCGGGTCGCCGGTCACGGTCCAGGAGTCCCCTGGGTCGCCCGCCGACTGCAGCGTCGCGTCGTTACAGGCCGCCGCCACCCTGGCCAGGCGCTCCAGCAGCGTGTCGCGGGCCGACATGGCGGCGCCCTCGGGCACGACGGCACCAACCGGCGCGTACCCGTCGCCGCTGACTCGATAGGTCCCCGCCGGGGTCCAGACCCGCTCCACCTGCATGCGGTTCTGGGTCAGGGTGCCGGTCTTGTCCGAGCAGATTACCGTTGTCGAGCCGAGCGTCTCCACCGCCGGCAGCTTGCGGACCAGGGCGTTGCGGGCGGCCATGCGCCTCGCTCCCAGGGCAAGGGCGACGGTGACCACCGCCGGCAGCCCCTCGGGGATGGCGGCCACGGCCAGGCTGACCGCGATCAGGAACATCCGCTCCACCGGTTCGCCCCTGGCCACCCCGACGGCGAAGACCACCGCACAGATCACCAGCGCCCCCGCGGCCATGGCCCGGCCCAGGGCCGCCAGCCGACGCTGCAGCGGCGTCGGCCCGGCAGGATGGCGCTGCAGGAGCTCGGCCAGCCGCCCCAGCTCCGTCATCATCCCGGTCGCGACCACCAGCCCGACACCGCGGCCGCCGGTGACCACTGTGCCCCGGAAGGCCATGTTGCGCCGGTCCGCCAGCATCGACTCGTCAATCTCGGACAAGGGATCGACCTGCTTGGTCACCGGCTCGGACTCGCCGGTGAGGGCGGCCTCGTCGACCCGCAGCGCCCATGACTCGGTCAGCCGCAGGTCGGCGGCGAGCAGGTCGCCCGGGCCGAGCAGCACCAGGTCGCCCGGCACGACCTCGGCCGCGGGCAGCTCCCGTATCCGGCCGCCACGGCGGACGCGGACCATGGGAGCGGTCATCGCCTTGAGCGCGTCCATCGCCTGCTCCGCCCGGTTCTCCTGGAAAAAGCCGAGCAGGCCGTTGAGCACCAGGATGGCCAGGATCACGACGGTGTCCTTGAGGTCGCCCAGCGCCGCCGCGACCACGGCCGCCACCAGCAGCACAACGACCACTGTGCTGGCGAACTGCTCCGCCAGCAGCCGCCAGGCCGGCGTTCGTCCCTGCTCGACAAGCACGTTCTCGCCGAACTGGGTCAGGCGGCTGGCCGCCTCCTCTGGCGCCAGACCGGCGACCGGGTCGGTCCCCAGGTCGGCGGCAACCTGCCCGGCCGCCAGCGTCCACGGCCGTTCGGTCCCGGCGCGGTGGGGTCCCGCCGGCCGGGCGATGCTTGGTCGCATCGGCTCCATCCTCACCTGCGTCCCGGCGGACGCCCGGAACTCCGGGCTCTTCAGTCTCGCCCGCTGCGACGGGCCGGGGAACCGCCGACAGTCCGGGAGGGGTGGGGCCGACCGGCCCTACTGCCCGCGCGGGATCTGCGAGAGCGTGGGTGCGGAAGCCAACCGACGGAACAACGAGGTGGTCCCATGGGCGTCTACCAACACATTCTCGTGGGGGTTGACGGCTCGGACGCGAGCGCGCAGGCCGCCGAGACGGCGGGACGGCTGGCCGCCGACCTGGACGCCAAGCTCACGGTGGTCTTCGTGCGGCAGCTCCCGGCCGTGCCAGCGTCTCCCTTCGGGATGACCGTGGATCTCGACAGCTACTGGGAGAGCCAGGAGCGGCTGGCCTCGAGCCGGGCCGCCGGCGTCCTGGACGGGCTCGGCGTCGCCTGGCGGCTGGAGGTGCGGACCGGCGACCCGGCCGTCCAGCTCGAGCTGGGTGCGGAGGAGAACGGCGCCGACCTCGTCGTCGTCGGCGCTCGGGGCCACTCGGCGGCCCACCGGCTGCTGCTCGGGTCGGTCTCCACCCGGCTG
>DASUPQ010000772.1 GCA_036280995.1 Actinomycetota bacterium
CGCAGTACCCGATCGTCGGAGCAGGCCACCGTGGTCACCGGTCGGTCCGGCCCTAGGGTGGTGATGCTGGCCGCGTCGCACGGCCCGGACTCGACCGCCATCCGATCACCGCCCGCAACGCCTCCTCCGGGGACGAGCGGGCGACCGCTTCCCGGACCGCCTTCACGATCGGGCCGGCCGGCGGATCCGTCGGACCGCCGGTGGCCGACGCCGGCAGCAGCAGCTTCCCCGGACCACCGACCCGCGCTGGAACGGAATCGCTTGCCCGTGAGGTGGTCTCGGTGGCTTTGGGAAGCAGTCAACTGTCGGCGATCACGGTTTGGCTCTCATCACGCGGCGGCACACGATGTCCGCGGGATCCGTGTGCGGCTGCTGCTGCGCAGTGCGGAGAGGACCAGCTCGGTGGGGTGTTACCCCGTCAGTATCGATCCGGACGCGATGCCCCGCAGGTCAACGGACCCGGAGGCGCCGATAGTGCGCCTCTCCGACGCGGTGGACCAGATCGACGGCACCCGGTCACCGACGCGATGATCATGGAGTGCACACCTGCCTCGCCGGATGCACGCAGCTCCAGGACCGCTGACCTGGCCGAACGGTGGTTCCGGGAACTGCCGACAAGGCAAGGCCACAGTCAAAACGCGGGTGGGTCACTCTGGAAGCGGTCGAGCAATACTGAGACGGCCACCTAATTCCGTGTCCCCTCGACCAGGTCCGGCGAGCGGTCCGGTTGGGCCACGCACAGCCGCAACGCGCCGGGCCGGACGGTCACCATCAAAGCGGACCCGGGTTCGATGACGTCACCGTCCAACTCCCGCGGCTGCACCCGGTCACTGACGATGCTGATCCGAGACCCCCGCAGGACCTCCATCCGCGGCACCCGGTCCCGGCGCAGCAGCACGGCCCAGGCCAACGCCGCCCAGTGCCCCACATGCCGCGGCGCGAGGATCGCCACGTCCATCTGCCCGTTGTCCGGTTCGGCGTCCGGGAGCAGCCGAATCCCACCCTGTAACGGCCCAGTTCTCCCGAGCGTGACCCAGGCCGCAAGGTAGCGGTGGTCAAGTGCTGATCGACCGCATCACTTTGGCCGTGGGGTAGGACGGGCTCGCCCGAGCCCGGCTCCCGCACCTGCCGTAGCGAAGTGCCGTTCCGGCCTGGGTGGTCGGCATTCCTCGTCCTTTGGGCTCCTCTTGTGGGTCGGTGCTCGGCGTGTCAGGCTGCCCGATACGTTCGAAGTGCCGCCTCCGCCGCTTCTCGGCACTTCTTGACTGGCCGGCGGCGAGCCGACGAAAGGGTGGTGCTCGGATGCGCCGCGAGTGGGAGCCCGAAGACCTGGTGGAGTCATGGACGCTGGTCGAGGATGACTGGCGGCTGGTCGGCAACAAGACTGGGGCGACGCGGCTGGGCTTTGTCCTGCTGCTGAAGTTCTTCGAGCTGGAGGGCCGTTTCCCCCATCGCGACGGGGAGCTGCCGCCGGCCGCGGTCGCCTACGTCGCCAGTCAGATGCGGGTCGATCCGGCCCTGTTCGGCGGGTACGTGTGGTCGGGCCGCACGATCGAGTACCACCGGGCGCAGATCCGCGACGCGCTCGGTTTCCGCCCGGCGACCCGCGCCGACGAGGAGGCTCTCGCCGAGTGGCTGGCCGCTGAGGTCGCCCCACTCGAGCCGTCTGACGAACGGCTGCGAGATGCGTTGCTGGTTCGCTGCCGCAACGAGCGACTCGAACCCCCAGGCCGTCTCGACCGGCTGATGGCCAGCGCCCGCGCCACCGCTGCCGACCGGTTCTGCGCTGCCACGGTGGCGCGGCTGGATCACGGCGTCGTCGCCCGCCTCGAGCGACTGGTCGCCGAGGGCGTCCCCACCCCGGCGGGGTCGCGGGAGCGGGGACTGCTCGCCGAGCTCAAGGAAGGCCCGCGCCGGGCGAGCCTGGAGACGCTGCTCGCCGAGATCGACAAGCTCGAACGTGTCCGCGCATTGCAGCTGCCGGCGAACCTGTTCACCGGCGCCACCGACACCCTGATCTCCTCATGGCGGGCCCGGGCGGCTCAGGAGTATCCCTCCGATCTGCGTGCCAGGCCGCCGCAGGTTCGCCTGACATTGCTGGCCACGCTGGGCTTCTCGCGCATCAGCGAAATCACCGACACCCTCATCGAGCTGTTCCTCGACGTCGTCCACAAGATCGGAACCCGGGCCGAGCGGCGAGTCGACACCGAGCTCCGCAACGACCTGCGCCGGGTCCGCGGCAAGGAAGGGATCTTGTTCCGCCTCGCCGAAGCCGCAGTCGAACACCCCGACGACACCGTGCGAACCGCACTGTTCCCCGTCGTCGCAGAGGCGACGCTGCGTGAGCTGGTCCGTGAAGCCAAGGCCACCGACACCGCCTTCCGCAGCCGTGTCCGCACCGTGCTGCGCTCCTCGTATTCCACCTACTACCGGCGGATGCTGCCCCGCCTGCTGGCCACCCTGGAGTTCCGCTCGAACAACAGCAGCCACCAGCCGATCATCGACGCGGTCACGTTGCTGCGGACCTACAGCACCCGCTCCGGCGCCGTCCGGCATTACGCGTCCGGTGATCGGGTTCCGTTGGAGGGCATCGTCCCCGCCGACTGGCGTGACGCCGTCGTCGGCGAGGAGGGCCGGATCGAGCGGGTGCCCTACGAACTGTGCGTGCTACGAGCGTTGCGTGAGGGAATACGCCGCCGGGAGGTGTGGGTTGTCGGCGCCAGCCGCTGGCGCGACCCCGAGCAGGACCTGCCGGCCGATTTCGAAGACAACCGCGAGCAGCACTACGCCGCCCTGCGTCAGCCGGCTGACCCATCGGCGTTCATCGCCGCCCTTCAACAGCGGATGCGCACCAGCCTGGACCGCCTGGAGCAGACCCAACAGGGCGGCGACACGTCGGGCGGGGTGCGGTTCACCACCCGCGGCGGCGACCCGTGGATCAGCGTGCCCAAGCTCGACCCGCTGCCCGAGCCGGTCACCCTGGGCCGGCTCAAGGACGCCGTTCAGGCCCGCTGGGGCACCGTGGACCTGCTGGATCTGCTCAAGGAAGCCGACCTGCTCACCGGCTTCACCGAGGAGTTCACCTCGGTGGCCTCGCGTGAGGTCATCCCGCGTGAGTTGCTGCGTCGCCGGCTGTTGCTGGTGTTGTTCGGGCTCGGCACCAATATGGGCATCAAGCGCATCGCCGCGGGCGAACACGGTGAGACCGAGGCCGCGTTGCGTCACGTGCGCCGCCTGTTCCTCAGCTCCGACAGTCTGCGCCGGGCAGTGTCCCGACTCGTCAACGCCACCTTCACCGTCCGCGACACCGACCTGTGGGGCTCGGGCACCGCCTGCGCCTCGGACTCCAAGAAGTTCGGGTCATGGACTTCGAACCTGATGACCGAGTGGCACAACCGCTACGGCGGGCCCGGGGTGATGATCTACTGGCACGTCGAACGCCGAAGCACCTGCATCTACAGCCAACTCAAGACCTGCTCCTCCTCCGAAGTCGCGGCCATGATCGAAGGAGTACTGCGGCACTGCACCGACGCCGAGATCGACCGCAACTACGTCGACACCCACGGCCAGTCCGCCGTCGGGTTCGCCTTCACCCACCTGCTCGGGTTTCAGCTGCTGCCCCGGTTGAAGAACATCGGCAGCAGCCGGCTCTACCCACCCGACAGCGACACCAGCGCCTACCCGGCGCTGGCACCGGTGCTGACCCGGCCGATCCGCTGGGAACTGATCGCCCAGCAATACGACCAGATGGTCAAGTACGCCACCGCACTGCGCCTCGGAACAGCCGAGGCCGAAGCGATCCTGCGCCGCTTCACCCGCCCCGGCCCGCAGCACCCCACTTACGCGGCGCTGGTCGAACTCGGCCGTGCCGTCAAGACCGCCTTCCTCGCCGACTACCTGGCATCAGCGCCGCTGCGCCGGGAGATCCACGAGGGCCTGCAGGTCGTGGAGAACTGGAACTCCGCCAACGGCTACGTCTTCTACGGCAAGGAGGGTGAACTCACCGGCGCCGACCGTGACGAGCAGGAAATCTCCATGCTGTGCCTGCACCTGCTGCAGTCCGCACTGGTGCACCTCAACACCATCTTCCTGCAACGGATCCTCGACGACGGCGATCTCATCCTGGCCGCCGAGGACCGCCGGGCGCTGAGCCCACTGTTCTGGACCCACATCAACCCCTACGGCCGCTTCCGCCTCGACATGGACACCCGCCTCGATCTCACCTCGGCAGCGGCATGACCGCGACAACCCCGGCGACCCGCACACCGGCCAGACGCAAGGCCCGCGAGCTGGCCAAACACCTGCGCGGCGAGCGACCCGACTACGCCTACCTCAAGGAGGTCTTCCGGCACCTGCGCGCCGAACTCGACATCGAGATCACCCGGCAACCCAAGACGCTGCCCTACGTCCCCACCCAGGACGAGATCCGCCGCTACTACCAAACCGTATGGCAAGCCCGCCGCACCGGCGACGTCGTGCTGATCAAGACCCTGCTCTACACCGGGGTACGAGTCGCCGAGCTCGTCGCACTGCATCTGGACGACGTCGACCTCGACGCCCACCGCATCCGGGTCAACCTCGGCAAAGGCGGCAAGGACCGCCTCGTTCCCTTCCCGGCCACCTTCGCCGAAACCCTCGCCCTGCACATGGACGCGATGCGCCACCGCGGCGCCGTCCACCTGTTCGAGTCCAGCTGGAAGAAGCCCTACAGCACCCGCGGCGTGCGTGCCATGCTCGCCCGCTACGCCAACGCCGCCGGGCTCACCCACTCCATCAGCCCCCACCAACTCCGGCACTTCCTGTTCACCTGGCTCAAAACCCAGGGCATCGACGACGCACTCATCCAGCCCTACAGCGGACACGAAAGCCGCCAATCCCTGGAGATCTACAGCCGCCTCGCCCTCGCCGACGCCCAACAGCGCTACAACGAAGCAATCACCCGGTTCCCCGTCTGACCACCACTGGGCCGTTCAGGGACGCTGCGGCGCAGGCCGGCGGCGTTACCTCATCACCAGGGTGATTCCGTGGAGTCACCCTGGGATTCCTTGACGTCGCCGTCTCGACCTGCGGTGACCAGCGCGGTCGCGGCAACCACTCGGCAACCACCTCCCAACAGCCGACCGCGCACCCGCCCGACACTTGGGCGTGGGGGCCAGCGCTGATAGCCGCGGCCGATTTTCCGTTCAGCTCAGGGGATGACGCCTTCACCTTCAAACCAGTCCGGCGCTGCCTTGACATGGTGTACCGGCAGCCCGTACTTCGTCTCGACCGCGGCTGGGAGGTCCATCCGAAGCCATCGAGAAGTTTCCTGCGGAAGGGTCGAGATCACGAATCCCGCGTAGCCGGGGTTCGCGGTGACCTCGTCGCCGATCGCGTCGATGGGCGTCTCGGAACCAACGCGTGCGTCGACTAGGTTGATGTGGTTCTTGGCGAACATCTTCTGCGCCTTGATGGTCAGCTTGTTCGCAACTGCTGTGGCGTCGTGTTCGTTGCCGTGCAAGAACAGCAGGTGCCGCACCGGGGTCGCGGGAACCAGGAGTGTGAACTCGGCGCCGGGGTCTTGCTCTTGGATCTCTTGGAGCCGTTCAGACAACACCGGATTCGTGACGGTCTCGTGCGCAATGACAAGGTAGCGGGCCACGGGTACCTCCTTTGGGGGTGAAGGGGAGCGGGGGCTGGGGGTTCGTGAGTACACCTTCAAGGGAAGAAGCTGTGTTCAGCATTCCCACGTACACCTCGGTGTGGCAAGCCCTCGCGTTGAATCATCAAGGCGCCAACGGCTTGGGCTTGGTCATTGACTCAGGTGGGGGATGCCCGCGTCGCGGCGCGTCGAGGGGTTTCCGACGTCTTTGGTCGAGTTCAAGCGCCGGGGGGGGTGGGACGGGTCTGCGCCGAGCGGTTGGCGCACCACGACAGCATCCGGCCCAACTCACGCAGTACTCGCGGGTCTGCGGATGGGCGGTGAAGGCAGGTGCTGGGTCGGCGCGGTGATCGGCTCGGCGGCCGAGTACTTTCGGCGTCGTTGGGCCGGGTATCGCAGGTTCCCTACTCCGAGGATCTCTGCGCGTTCTTCCTCGGACAGCCCGCCCCAGATGCCGTATGGTTCGCGGGTTCGCAGGGCGTGCCGGCGGCATTCCTCGAGAACCGGGCAGCCATGGCAGATTGCCTTCGCCTGGTCGATCCGTCGCTGCTTCTGGTGTCTTCGTTCGCTCGCGGGGTGGAAGAATATCTCCACATTCATGCCGCGACATGTGGCGTCCAACTGCCAGTTCCATTCTTCGGAGACTGGTAGCAGGGGTGCGGGTTCCATCAGAACGTTGTCCCGACTGAGTCCGCGCAACGATCGCGAGGAACGGGCAGTGAGCCTCGTTCCTGACGCTGGATTCGTCCGGACTGGCCACTTCTCGGATTGGCGGCGTAGATGACGGCGTGGGCACGGCGGGTCACGCCGAGGGCGGCCAGGATCAGCGTGACAGAATTCTTGATCGTCTGTTCGGCCAGTCCCAGCCGTTGCCCGATCTCCCGGTTGGTCATGCCTTCGCCGATATAGGTCAGGATCTGTGCTTGCCGGGGTGTCAACAAGGGTGTCATCGCTTCGGGCTCCTCATCACGGGTCCTCCTGTTGTCACTTCGGTCGGATGGGTGTTGTTGGTAGTCCAGGCGTCTGCTCTCACCACTGGGGTGGCCCGGCTCGGAACGGTCGGGCCGAACCCGTCCGCCCGGTCGAGACCAGGAAATGCACGACCCGGGGGATGCCCACCGCCCCCGCCGCTACATGTGAGTCGAGACCTTGAGGATTGCTTTGGCTCGACACCCTCCCTTTGCCTTCCCAGAGACGCGGCCCTACACACCCTTCGATCACGGGTGTCGCCGGTCGACTAGCGGACGATGAGCACGTACAGGGTGCGCGGGCCGTGCACCCCCTCGACGCGTTCCAGTTCGATGTCGCTGGTCGCGGACGGCCCGGCGATCATGGTCAGCGGTCGGAGGGGGTCGAGCCGGGCGATGGCCTCGGGCACGGTCTGCACGATCTGGTCCGCGTACAGCACGATCAGGTGGAAGTCCGGGACCAGGGTGATGGCCCGCCTGCCCTGCCCGGGCCCGGCGTCCAGGATGATCGTGCCGGACAGCGCGATGGCGACCTGGGCGGTGGATACCACGGCGTCGATCGCGTCCAGTTCGGCCGGGGTCAGGACGGTCGGGTCCCCGTCCACCGTCACGGCGCGGCCGCTGCGTCGGGTCGGCTCGACCAGATCGGGGTCCAGGTCGGCGGCGATGACCACCGAGGCCTGATCGGTCAGGGCGGCGTCGATGGCGTCATCGAGTTCGGCCGGGGAGATCTCGCGGACCTGGGCCTTGTAGTCGACCAGTCGGTCGACCATCAGCTCGAGCACGGGCTCGCTGCCCGGCGGGTTCGCGCCGACCCGGATGTAGTCGCGGGGCACCGGCGGTGGGGGGTCGGTGTCGGCGGCCAGTGCGGACCGGATCCGGCCGAGCACGGCATCCCGGCTACTCATGATGGGTCTCCTGCCACCACTGGCGGAACGTCTGCTTCGGCGGGGCCGGCATGTCCTTGCTGTGTGTCCACGCCGAACCGGGATAGGGCAGGTGCTTGATCTTCTTGTCCCTGCCGGCGACGAGGCGTCCGACGGCCAGGGCTTTCTCCGCGGCGACGAACCGCTTGGGGTCGCTCATCACCCAGGAGGCTGCCTTCATCGCCGCGTCCCAGCCGCCGGGGATGGTCCGGCCGCGATCGGAATCGACGGCCCGTCCGCGTAGTTCGACCAGCAGCGTCGGGATGTCGATCTTGACCGGGCAGGCGTCGAAGCAGGCCCCGCACAGCGAGGACGCGTACGGCAGGGTGGAGTTCACGTCGTGGTGTCCGTGCATCCCGGTGAGCTGCGGGGTGAGCACCGCGCCGATCGGTCCGGGGTAGACCGAGCCGTAGGCGTGGCCGCCGGTCCGCTCGTAGACCGGGCACACGTTCAGGCAGGCCGAGCAGCGGATGCAGTGCAGGGCGGCCCGGCCGACCTGGTCGGCCAGCGCATTGGTGCGGCCGTTGTCCAGCAGCACGATGTGGAAGTTCTGCGGGCCGTCGCCGGGGGTCACCCCGGTCCACAGCGAGGTGTACGGGTTCATCCGTTCCCCGGTGGAGGAGCGGGGCAGCAGCTGCAGGAACACCTCCAGGTCGGTGAACGTCGGCAGGATCTTCTCGATGCCCATCACGGTGATCAGGGTCTCCGGCAGGGTCACGCACATCCGGCCGTTGCCCTCGGACTCGACCACGCCGATGGTGCCGGTCTCGGCGATGCCGAAGTTGGTGCCGGAGATGGCGACCCTGGTGCGCAGGAACTTGCGCCGCAGGTGGTCCCGGGCGGCCATCGCCAGCCGGCGCGGCTCGTCGGTGAGATCGGCCGGGGCGTC
>DASUPQ010000773.1 GCA_036280995.1 Actinomycetota bacterium
GGCGCTGCTGTCGATCCTGGCCCGGCAGGTGGTCACCCAGGACGGGCTGGTCGACGACCTCCTGTTCCTTGACCTCAAGGGCCGGGTCGCGAAACGGCTGCTCGGCCTGGCGACCAGCTCCTGGGAGCGGCCGCCGGCCGACGGCGCCGTCGTCGACTGGGGGCTCCCCCAGGCGGACCTCGCATCCTTCTGCGGCGGAACCCGAGCCAGCGTCAACCGCGTCCTCGCCGACCTCGACCGCCGGGGGCTGATCACCCGCGCCCACCGCCAGTACGTCCTGCGCGACGTCGAGCGGCTCCGCCGCCTGGCCGGACTGTAGGCCCGGGTCAAGGGATGGCCCCGCCGCCGGCATAGGGCAAGCTCGGCCCGGGATCACCGGCAAGGGAACGGGAGGTGGCGGGCCATGGACATCTGGTTGATCACCGACGGCGGGGTGGAGCGGAAGGCGACCGAGGAGCTCGACTGTTGATCGCCATGCAGGAGGGGCTCGTGTGGGTGGACACCCCCACCTCGCCGTGGTGCTGGTGGTGATGGCGGTCATGTCGGCGACCCTGCTGCGCTGGACCAAGCGCCAGGGCGGTGGGAGCGCGACCCGGCCATGGCGTGCCACTTCATCCGTTGTGGGTGATGTGCCGTCACGCGCCAGTGAGGACCATGGCCACGCTCGCCTCGTGGAAGGAGCCGTATGTGACCGTCCCTCCCTACAGCACCGGGAACTATGAGGACGGCGCCCGGCCGGCCCGCTCCGTGGACGCCGGCCGCCTGTGGACCGGCGGTGTGGCCACCGCGCTCGTGGCCGCGCTGGTCACGCTGGTCGGCGTCCTGATCGCCCGCGGCCTGTTCGACGTGCCGGTGCTCGCCCCCACCGACGAGGGCACCCTCGGCAACGCCAGCACCCTCCGGCTGGCCCTCTTCGCCGCCCTGGCCGCCCTGCTGGCCACCGGGCTGCTGCACCTGCTGCTGCTGAGCACCCCGCAGCCCCGCCAGTTCTTCACCTGGATCATCACCCTCGCCACCCTCGCCGCCGCGCTGGTCCCGTTCCTCACCTCCGCCGACCTGGACGAGAAGATCGCCACCTCGGCGATCACCCTGGTGGTCGGCCTGGCCATCGGCTCCCTGCTGTCGGGCGTCGCCCGCAGCGCCACCCGCATCCGCCGCTAACCATGCGCGAACGCGGCGTCGGCGGCGTCGGCGAAGGCGGCCATGGAGGGGAACTCCAGGTCGTAGGTCCAGGCCTCGGAGGGTTCGGGGGTGGCGCCCCAGCCGGGGCGGTCGTGGCGGCGGTTGATCCACACCGAGCGGAGGCCGGCCGCGCGGGCCGGGACGTGGTCGTGGAACAGGCTCTGGGCGACGTGGAGGAGCTGGCCGCGGGGGACGCCGAGGTCGTCGAGGGTGCGGAGCAGGGCCTGGAAGTGGTTGCCGGCGGGCTTGTAGGCGCCGACGTCCTCGGCGGTGATGACGGCCGCGAACCGGCCGCGCAGCTGCCGGTTGCTGGCGGCGAAGCCGTCGCGGTGGACGTTGGACACGATGATCAGCCGGTAGTGGGCGGCCAGCGAGGCCAGGGCGGCGGCGGAGTCGGGGAAGGCCGGCCAGTCGGGCACCGAGTTCCCCAGCCGCCCCGCCCAGACGTCGTCGACGGGGCGGCCCAGCGCCTCCCCGGTACGGCGGAACGCGGTGGCGAGCACGTCGGGGTACCGCGCCGTTGGCCGGTCGCGCTCGACCGCAGCCTCGTGGCCGCCGTAGGCGGCCAGGAGCTGCTCGTCGTCGAGGTCGAGCCCGGCCTCCCGGGCCCAGGGGCCGAGCACGGCGGCGATCCCGGTCTCCCAGTCGATCAGGGTGCCGTAGCAGTCGAAGCTGAGGACCTTGAAGTCGGCGAGGTCCATCTCGATCCCTCCCGGAGGGTGGTCCGCGTCCGAACCGATTCCTTCCCGCCCGGGACGTGTGTCGCGCGTCACGGTCGATTCGTGACGTGCGTCACTGACATCACCCCCGGGTGGAACGTTCACTTCACGGGTAGCCGTGCCGTGGGGGTGCCGCCGTGACCTTTCGCATGACCTCCTTCTGACGCCTGCCCTCTTGTCGGACTATCTGACCTTGGGGGGCATGCTGCCATGGCCAGAACCTCACAGGGAATGTGGGAGGAGCGCCTGGAGGAGCTCCGCTGCCAGGCCGACCCGGAGATGGACGAGCTGGTCCACCGCTACTACCAGGACCACCAGGAGCTGGAGGACGTCCGCAGCCTGGTCCTCCAGATGCTCTCCGAGCTCGGCGAGGCCAAGCGCAACCCGGCCGGCGAGCCCGCCACCGCCGCCGGCCAGGCCGGGGACCGCCTGTCGGCGCTGCTCGACCCGCCGCCCCTGCCGCCCTGGGCCAGGGACGAGGCGCGGATCACGCGGGGCCAGGCCGTGTTCGCCGACCGGGGGCTGTACCAGTCGGCGGCGCTGTTCTTCGCCTCGCTCCCGATGGCCTACGCCTCCGACGACGGCGGCGCGGCGGCGCTGGTCCGCGTGTCGGACCTGGCCACCGACAACCTGACCCGGCGGGTGGCCGAGACCGGCCAGATGCTGATCGACGTGATGGGCGTGCGCGGCCCGGACGCCCTGCAGCGGGGCGGGTCGGGTACGCGACCGCGGTCGGGCTGCGGCTCCTGCACGCCTGCGTCCGCGTGATCCTGCTCGACCCCGACACCGAGGCCAACGAGCGGGCGCCGTGGCCGGCCGAGCGGTTCGGGCCGCCCGTCAACCAGAAGCTGCTGCTGGCCACGCTGCTCGACTTCACCCTGGTCACCTGGCAGGCGATGGAGCGCATGGGCGTCGGCCTTGACGACCAGGACCGCGAGGCCCACCTGTACACCTGGAGCATCATCGGGTTCCTGATGGGGCTGGACGCCTGCCAGGACGGACCGCTCACCCTGGCCGACCTCGACGAGCTCAGCCCGCTCATGAGCCGCGACGTCGGGCCCACCGACGACGGCCGCAAGCTCATGGACGCCCTCATGGCCGAGATGGAGGAGTTCATGTACCTGGGGTGGCGCAAGCTCCCCCGGAGCCTGGTCCACTGGCTGTTCCAGGGCGCCGAGCACGGCATCGACCGCCTCCCCGAGCACCTCGGCGTCGGGCCGCCCGCCTGGTGGGCCGGCCCCCTGTTCGGCTCGCTCTCGTCCGCCCACCGGGGCGGCTGGCTGCTCGGCCCGCTGCGGCCGGCCGCCCGGCTGCTGATCCGCAAGGCCGGCCGCTACGTGCTGCTCGCCTACACCGACCGGTTCGCCGGCGAGCAGCGTCCGTTCCACATCCCCGACGGGCTGGCCCGGAGCTGGAAGCTCCACCAGGGGCCGGTCGCGCGACAGGTGCGGGCGCGGCGCCGGCAGGCCCGCCACGCGGTGCGAGCCCGCATCGGCGAACCATCCCGAGCCGAGTAGCAGGAAGGTGCCCCATGACGCCCCGCCCCCCGGGAACGCTGACCACGGCAACCATCCTCTTCACCGACGTCGTCGACTCCACCTCGACCCGCACCCGGCTCGGCGAGGAGCTGGCCGAACGCCACCTGCGCCACTACGACCAGCTGATCCGCGCCGTGGCCACGGTCCACGGCTCGGTGTTCAACCGCAGCCTGGGGGACGGCCTGATGGCGGTGTTCGAGTCGGCCACGGCCGCCCTCGACGCCGTGACCGCCATCCAGTACGCCGTCGCCGCCGAGAAGGACCAGGCCGTCGAGGCGATCGCCATGCGGGCCGCGCTGAGCGCCGGCGACGTTCGCTGGGCCGAGGACGACGTCCGTGGCCTGCCCACCGTCCAGGCGGCCCGGTTGCTCGCCGCCGCCCGGGGCGACCAGGTCCTCTGCACCGACCTGGTGCAGCGCCTGGCCCAGGGGCGGGGCGGCCACGAGTTCAAGGAGCTGGACCCGGTGCCGGGCAAGGGGCTGGCGTCGCCGATGCCCACCTACGAGCTGCTCTGGCGCCACCACGACCGGGCCGACAGCGGCCGCCTCCCGGCCTGGCTGGACGGCGACCATCTGCTGCCGCTGCTGGGCCGCGACGAGGAGCTCGCCGTCCTGGACGAGGAGCTGGCCGCGGCCCGCTTCGGCGCCCGGGTGGTGATGCTGCGGGGCGAGGCCGGCGTCGGCAAGACCCGCCTGGCCGCGGCCCTGGCCCGGCGGGCGGTCGGCCAGCGCTGCACGGTCCTGTCCGGGCGCTGCACCGACCCGGCCAGCCAGGCCTACCAGCCGGTCGCGGACGCCCTGGAGCGGGTCGTCCGCGAGGCGCCGGAGCTGCTCCTGCGGGCCGGCCTCGACCAGCGGTCGGGGCAGCTGGTCCGGCTCGTTCCCGAGCTGGCCTCGCCCCCGTTCGGCCTGACTGTCCCGCCGCCGGCCGACCCGGTCTCGGAGCTGCACCAGCTCCTGGCGGCCCTCCGGGCCCTGGTGGAGCAGCTGACCGACGTGCGGCCGGTCGTGTTCGTGGTCGACGACCTCCACTGGGCGACCGCCGAGTCCCTGCAGATGCTGGAGGCGGTCATCCGCAACGCCGACGGCCTGGCCCTGCTCGTCCTGGCCACGGCCCGCAACGAGGCCTTCGACCCGGCCTCGACCTCCACCCACGAGCTGCGCCGGTTCGCGGCCCTGCCCGCGGTGCGGATGCTGCCCGTCGGCGGGCTGGCCGTGGAGGACGTGACCGCCGCCGTGGCCGCCGTCGACGACTGCGAGCCCGAGGTGGCCCAGCGGGACGCGATCCGCCTCCACTGGGTCACCGGCGGGAACGCGTTCCTGGTGACCGAGATGCTCCGGGACCGGGTCCGGGGCGACGAGCTCGACCTCGACAGCGTGGCCGTGCCCGACGTCGTGGCCCGCTTCGTCGCCGCCCGCCTGGCCCAGCTCGGGCCGGAGGCCCGCAAGCTGGTCAGCCTGGTCGCCGCCGGCGAGCAGCTGGACGCCGAGGCCCTCACCCTCGGCCTCGGGGCCGACGAGGCCAGCTTCGTCGCCGCCGTCGAGGAGGCCGAGGCCGCCGGCCTGCTGACCTTCCCGCCCGGCGGCTCCTGCCAGTTCACCCACGAGCTGATCCGCAGCGCCGTCTACCGCTCGCTGTCGACGCCGCGGGCGGCCATGCTGCACCGGCGGGTCGCCGACTCCCTGCGGCGGGCCGACCCGGACATGATGGCCACGCGGCCCTACCTGGTCGCGTCCCAGCTGGTCGCCGCCACCCAGTACCGGGGCGACCAGCCGTACCTGGCCGAGGCGGCCGAGGCGGTGGAGCGGGCGGCCCGCCACGCCCTCGACCGGCTCGCCCACCAGGAGGCGGTCGCCTGGTTCGAGCAGGGGCGGGAGCTGCTCGAGCGGATCGAGGACGTGCCGGCCGGGCGGCGGGCCGAGCTGGTGCTGGACTGCGGCAAGGCGATGTGGCTGGCCGGCCATCCGGAGGCCCGCTCGAGCCTGCTCGAGGCGGCGCGCCTGGCCCGGTCCTGCGGGCGGGACGACCTGGTGGTGGCCGCCGCCCTCGCCGGCGACCGGGGCTTCTTCAGCGTCACCGCGGCCACCGACCACGAACGCATCG
>DASUPQ010000774.1 GCA_036280995.1 Actinomycetota bacterium
GACGGCGTGCCGAAGCGCAGCCCCGATCGGGTCACGGTGGCGCCGGCCGCCCGCGCCATCCCGAAGTCGATCACCTTGACCTGCGGCCCGGGCGGCCGCCGGGTCGGCGTCGAGGACCCGGGCCACCTGCGGGCTGTCGACGCGCCGGGCGGCCTCGACCTCGCGGCGGAAGCGGGCCGCGAAGGCCGGGTCGCCGGCGGGCTCGGGCCGGATCGCCTTGACGGCGGCGAGCCGCCCGCCGCGGCGCTCCCGGCCCAGGAAGGCCACGCCCATACCGCCCTGCCCGAGCCGGCCCAGCAGCTCGTAGGGGCCGAGCCGCCGGGGGGCCGCCCGGCGCCCTGGCCTGCAGCCGACCGTCCATCTCCGCCTCCCGCCGCGTCACGTCCTGGCGGGTCCGACGCCAGGGCGTCGGCGCGGCCGTGCCCTCGGCCGGCAGGGGGATTCCGCCACTCCCTCCGGCGGGGGAGCCGGCGGCCGGCGTCAGGGCTGGTGGAAGCGGCCGGCCAGCGAGAAGGCGAGCCAGGGGCGGCGGCCCCAGGCCAGCAGCCTGCCCCGGGCGATCGCCGGCCACTGCGAGCGGCGCTTGTAGAGGACCAGCAGCAGGGCGACCGGCTCGGCGGAGATCGTCACGTCGGGCCGGCGGCCGTCCGCCTCCACCTGGAGGCGGCCGTCGCGGAAGGACCAGACGTGGGTGCCCTGGCCGCGCAGGCGCAGGGCGTAGGTGGCGGTCAGGCGGCGGGCCCGTTCGGGGTCGACCCAGCCGGGGAGGATCGGCTCGACCCCTTCGACGACCAGCTCGGCGTCGGCCGGGTCGATCGGCCAGGGCCGGCCGGTGGCGCGGGCGATGTCCCAGCCGTGGACGAGCAGCTCGCCGAGCAGGATCCCGAGGCCGGTGTCGGCCCGCACCTCCTCGCCGCCGTGGAAGCGGAACGAGGGCGGCGGGTCGCCGTAGGACCGGACCTGGGCGACCAGGGTGGCGACGTCCCGGTCGATCCTCGCCCCCAGCTCCTCCATGGCGACGCCGCCGAGCACCTCGATCGAGCGCTGGTTGATGCCGGCCAGGTCCGCCGGGCGCTCCGCCCAGGTGCCGCCGCCCTCGGGCCCCTCGGCGTAGCGGGTGACCACGGACGCCACGTGGGCGGTGACGTCCTGGATCGTCCACTCCGTCCCCGGGACCTTGGCGTTGGGGTAGTGGGCCGAGACGGCCATGTCCCGGAACCGGGCGGCGGCGCGGCCGAGGGCGGGCTCGACCCGGTCGAGGTAGGCGACGGCGGCGGCCATGCGATCCCTCCCCTGCGCTCCGAACCGCGGCAGCAGCAGCGTACCGCCCGGTCGGGCAAGATGGACCGGCCATGCTTGGACTGACAGGAGGGGACGTGAAGGGGCTCAGGGTCGGGATGCTCGGGTGCGGGGCCGTGGGGACCGGGGTGGCCAGGCTCCTGGTCGAGCACGCCCGGCCGGTGCGGGACCGGGCCGGCGTGCCGATCGAGCTGCAGCGGGTGGCGGTGCGGGACGTGACCCGCAAGCGCGACCCGGCCGTCGACCCGACGCGCGTCAGCGGGGACGCGGCCGCCGTGGTCGCCGACCCCGAGGTCGACGTGGTCGTCGAGGTGATGGGGGGGATCGAGCCCGCCCGCTCGCTGATCCTGGAGGCCATCCGGCTCGGCAAGCCGGTGGTCACGGCCAACAAGGAGCTGCTGGCCACCCACGGCGGCGAGCTGTTCGACGCCGCCGACGCTGCCGCGGTCGACCTCAAGTTCGAGGCCTCGGTCGGCGGGGCCATCCCGATCGTCGCCCCCCTGAAGGAGTCGCTGGCCGGGGACCGGGTGCGGCGGGTGCTGGGGATCGTGAACGGCACCACCAACTACGTGCTCTGGCGGATGGCCTCCACCGGCGCCGGCTACGCCGAGGCCCTGGCCGAGGCGACCGAGCTGGGCTACGCCGAGCCCGACCCGAGCGCCGACGTCGAGGGCTTCGACGCCGCCGCCAAGTGCGCCATCCTGGCCAGCCTGGCCTTCAACACCAGGGTGGTGGCCGGCGACGTCTACCGTGAGGGCATCACCGACGTGACCGCGGCCGACATCCTGGCCGCCCGGCGCATGGGCTACACGGTCAAGCTGCTGGCCATCGCCGAGGAGATCGACGGTGAGGTCTCGGCCCGCGTCCACCCGGCCATGGTCCCCGACGCCCACCCGCTGGCCGGGGTCACCGAGGCCTACAACGCCGTGTTCGTCGAGGGCGACGCCGTCGGCCAGCTGATGTTCTACGGCCGCGGGGCCGGCGGCCGCCCCACCGGCTCGGCCGTGCTCGGCGACCTGGTCGCCGTGGCCAGGGCCCGCAGCCAGGGCGCCAGAGGGGTCGGCTGCACGTGTGTGTACCAGCGCCCGGTGCGCGGCATGGACGACGTCGACACGCAGTACTATGTCGCGCTCGACGTCGCCGACCGGCCGGGCGTGCTCGCCCAGGTGGCGACCGTGTTCGCCGAGCACGGCGTGTCGATCCGCTCGGTGCTGCAGCGGGGCAAGGGGGAGGAGGCCCAGCTCGTGCTCGTCACCCACCTGGCCAGGGAGGGCGCCGTCCAGCGGGTCCTCGAGGGCCTGCGCGGCCTGCCGGTGGTCGGCAACCTGGCCAGCGCCATGCGGGTCGAGGGCGAGGAGGCCGACGAGGTGCTGGGGTGGTGACCAAGGTGGACACGAGGCCGGCCTGGCCGGGGCTGATCGAGCGCTACCGGGACCGGCTCCCGGTGGGGCCGAGCACCCCGGTGGTGACCCTGCTGGAGGGCGGCACCCCGCTGCTGCCGGCGCCGGTGCTGTCGGCCCGGACCGGCTGCGACGTCTGGCTGAAGGTCGAGGGGGCCAACCCGACCGGCTCGTTCAAGGACCGGGGCATGACCGTGGCCGTGTCCAAGGCCCTGGAGGAGGGGGCGCGGGCGGTCCTGTGCGCCTCCACCGGCAACACCTCGGCCTCGGCGGCCGCGTACGCCGCCCGGGCCGCCATCCCGTGCGCGGTGGTGATCCCCGAGGGCCGGATCGCGCTCGGCAAGCTCGCCCAGGCGCTGGTCCACGGGGCCAGGGTGCTGGCCGTGGACGGCTCCTTCGACGACTGCCTGGTCCTGGTCCGGGAGCTGGCCGAGCGCCACCCGGTGGCGCTGGTCAACTCCGTCAACCCGCTGCGCATCCAGGGCCAGAAGACGGTCGCCTTCGAGATCACCGAGGCCCTCGGCGGCGCCCCCGACGTCCACTGCATCCCGGTCGGCAACGCCGGCAACATCACCGCCACCTGGCTGGGCTACACCGAGGCGGGGGAGCGGCGGCCGAGGATGCTCGGGTTCCAGGCCGCCGGGGCGGCCCCGCTGGTCGACGGCCACCCGGTCGAGCGGCCGGCCACCATCGCCAGCGCCATCCGCATCGGCCGCCCGGCCTCGGCCGAGGGGGCCAGGCGGGCGGTGGCCGAGTCGGGCGGGCGGCTGGCCGCGGTCACCGACCGCCAGATCCTGGCCGCCTACCGCCTGCTGGCCCGCGAGGAGGGCGTGTTCGTGGAGATGGCCTCGGCCGCCTCGGTCGCCGGCCTCCTCGACACCGGCCTGGAGCGAGGCCTCCGGGTCGTCTGCACCATCACCGGCAACGGCCTCAAGGACCCCGACTGGGCCCTGGCCGGCGCCCCCGAGCCCACCCGCATCACCGCCGACCCCGCGGTCGCCGCCGCCGCCCTGGAGCTGGCCTGAGGACAGGCCACGAGCCACGAACCACGGACCACCAGGCACGCCCGAACCTCACCCGGCCAATGTAGTTGCATGGTGCAAGCAATCTGTGGCACCGTTGCCGGGTGCCGACGACGACCCCGACCCGAACGGCGACCAGCGGACAGGAGCTGGTCGTGTCGCTGCTGACCGTGGCCCGGCGGCTGCGGGCGCGGCTGCCGGAGGGGCGGATCGACCCGGCGCAGATGTTCGTGCTCCATCATGTGGCCGCCCGGGGCTCGCTGCGGGTCTCGGCGCTGGCCGAGGCGATGGGGCTGGACACCTCGACCGCGAGCCGGCATGTCCGCCAGCTCGAGGTGGGCGGCCATCTGGCCCGCACGGGCGACCCCGACGACCGGCGGGCCTTCCAGGTCCGGCTCACCCGGCGGGGCCGGGCCGCCCTCGACCAGGCCATGCGGGCCCGGGGGACGCTGGTGGACCGCGCCACCGCCCACTGGCCCGCCGACGACCGGGCCGCCCTGACCACCCTCATGAACCGGCTGGCCGACAGCCTCGACCGGCTGGCCGCAGAACCGGAGACCCGATGACCTCACCCGCAGGCGACACCCCACCCCTGGCGACCGAGGCCGGCCACGCCGACGACGACGTCCCCAGCTACCTCTCGCACCGCCAGATCCTGTTCGTGCTGGCCGGGGTCATGGCCGGCATGCTGCTGTTCGCCCTCGACCAGGGCATCGTCGGCACCGCCCTGCCGCGCATCGTCAGCGAGCTCGGCGGGCTGGACAAGCTGTCGTGGGTCGTCACCGCCTACCTGCTCACCTCGACCGCGACCACGCCGCTGTGGGGCAAGATCTCCGACCTCTACGGGCGCCGGCTGATCTTCCAGGTCGCGATCGTCATCTTCCTGGTCGGGTCGGCCCTTTCCGGGCTGAGCCAGACCATGGGCCAGCTGGTCGCCTTCCGGGCCCTCCAGGGCATCGGCGGCGGCGGCCTGTTCGCCATCGCCCTCAGCATCATCGGCGACGTCATCCCGCCCCGGGAGCGTGGCCGCTACCAGGGCTACTTCGGGGCCGTGTTCGGCGTCTCCAGCATCGCCGGCCCGCTGCTGGGCGGCTGGCTCACCGACGGGCCCGGCTGGCGCTGGATCTTCTACATCAACCTGCCCGTCGGCCTGGCGGCGCTGTTCGTCACCTCGGCGGTGCTGACCATGCCGGTGATCCGCCGCCAGCACAAGATCGACTACCTGGGCGCCGCCACCATCGTCGGCGCCGTCACCTGCCTGCTGCTGTACCTGGACTGGCGGGGCAACCAGTTCGGCTGGACCGAGACCTGGGCGATGGCCCTGCTCGGCGGGGCCGCCGCCCTGGCCGCCCTGTTCATCTGGATCGAGCGGCGCGCCGTCGAGCCGATCATCCCCATGCGGCTGTTCCGCATCCAGGTGTTCAGCGTCGGCAACGCCTTCGCCTTCCTGGCCGGCATCGC
The DNA here is from genome assembly GCA_036280995.1 of Actinomycetota bacterium. NCBI lineage: Bacteria > Bacillati > Actinomycetota > Actinomycetota bacterium. The sequence goes on from DASUPQ010000774.1 coordinate 5,183, forward strand.
CATGTTCGGGACCATCATCTTCCTGCCCGTCTACTTCCAGGCGGTCATGGGCATGTCCCCGACCCAGTCGGGCCTGGCCCTGCTGCCGGCGATCTTCGGGATCTTCTCGACCTCGATCACCTCCGGGCAGCTGATCTCCAGGACCGGCCGCTACAAGATCTACCCGGTGATCGGGGCCGTGATCATGACCATCGCCCTGCTCACCCTGTCGCGGCTGGGCGTGGACACGCCGTTCTGGCAGGTGGCGATCTACACCTATCTGTTCGGGGCCGGCCTCGGCTTCACCATGCAGACGATCGTCACCGCCGTGCAGAACTCGGTCGAGCGCCGGGACATGGGCGCGGCGACCAGCTCGATCACCTTCTTCCGGCAGATGGGCGGGTCGGTCGGGGCGGCCCTGTTCGGGGCCGTGCTGTCCAGCCGGCTGGCCCACTACCTGGCCGAGCAGCTCGCCGCGGCGGGCATCCGGCCGGGAGCCGGCGGGCCCCGGGTGGAGGCCAACAACGTCCAGGCCATCCAGCAGCTCACCGAGCCGGTCAGGAGCGTGGTCCTGCACGCCTTCACCAACGCCCTGGACGACGTGTTCCTCGTCGGCGTCCCGTTCGTGGCCGTGGCCATCGTGGTCGCGCTGCTGCTGAAGGAGGAGCCGCTGCGCACCGGCCAGCCGTGACCTCGCGGTAGGCTGCCGGGCATGGAACGACCCATCCACGTCCGCGCCCCGGCGACCAGCGCGAACCTGGGGCCGGCGTTCGACGCGGCCGGGATCGCCCTCGACTGGTGGGACGAGCTCGAGGCCCGCCCGGCCCCGGTCGACGGCATCCAGCTCAGCGGCGAGCAGGCCGAGCTGCTCCCCACCGGGCGCGACAACCTGATCAGGGTGGCCATGCGCCGCCTGGCCCAGGCGGCCGGGACGCCCCTGCCGCCGCTGCACCTCTCGGTCGTCAAGGGCTTCCCGCTGGGCCGCGGGTTCGGGTCGAGCGCCGCCGCCGTGGTCCTCGGCCTGGTCGCGGCCCGCCGGCTGGTCGCCCCCGACCTCCCCGAGGCCGAACTGCTGGCCCTGGCCTGCGAGCTGGAGGGCCACCCCGACAACGCCACCCCGTGCCTGCACGGCGGGGCCACCCTTGCCTGGGTGGAGGACGGCCGCCCCCGCCGGCGGGCCCTGCCCGTCCATCCCGACCTGGTCGCCGTGGCCCTGGTCGCCCCCGAGCCGATGGCGACCAGCGAGGCCCGCCGGCTGCTGCCCGAGCGGGTGCCGTTCGCGGTCGCGGCCCACACCGGCGCCCGCGCGGCCATGCTGCCCCTGGCCCTGGCCGGCGACCACGAGCTGCTCCTGCCGGCCACCGAGGACCTCCTCCACCAGCCCGAGCGGCTGGCCCACACCCCGGACGGGGCCAAGCTGCTGGAGCGGCTGCGGTCGGCCGGCCACGCCGCCTTCGTCTCCGGGGCCGGGCCCTCCCTGCTGGTCCTCTGCCCCCGTCCGGCGGCCGCCGGGGTGGTGGCCGACGCCGAGGAGGCCCTGGCCGCCGACGGGGCCGAGGGCTGGTCGGTCCGGCCCCTCGAGCTGGCCCGCCACGGCGCCCTCTGAGGCGCCCTCGCGGGGTGGACGCCGGCGGTACACTGCGGGCTCAAGTCGCCTGGCGGTCCGCCGAAGGATGAGGCAGCCGCTTTCTGCGCCGCAGCCAATGACGCGGAGTCTCCCGTGCCCGACAAGCTGACCTCGCCCGCCGGCGAGGAGTTCGTGCTGGCCGACGCCTCGGTCAACCGCGTGCTGGTCAAGGGCGTGGTGGCCGTCATGCACGCCCGCACCGAGCGCCTGTGGTCGACCAAGGAAGGCGACATGTTCCTCTGCGCCGACGCCGAGGGGAACCTGGACGCCGAGCAGGCCACCGGGGCCGGCTTCTACTGGCGCGACACCCGCTACCTGTCCGACTTCCGGCTGGAGGTCGACGGCCACGCGCCCCTGCTGCTGTCGACCTCGGCCGACCGGGCCTTCGCCAGCCACGTCGACCTGACCAACCAGGACCTGCTGGAGGACGACGGCTCGGTCGCGGCCGTCCAGGGCACGGTCAACATCCGCCGCACCCGGGTCGTCGACGGCCGCCTGTACGAGCGCATCCGGATCAAGAGCTACAACGCGGCCGCGGTCACCCTGACCGTCCGCCTGACCTTCGGCACCGACTTCGCCGACATCTTCGAGGTCCGCGGGCTCAAGCGGGCCGTCAGGGGCCGGCTGGCCCGGCCCAAGGCCGACCGGCGCTCGGCGGTGTTCGCCTACGAGGGCGAGGACGGCGTCTTCCGCGAGACCCGCATCGCCTTCGAGCTCGACCCGACCAGGCTCGACGTCGTCGACGACCAGGTGGTCGCCGAGTGGGAGCTGCGGCTGGAGCCGACCCAGACCGAGCTGATCGCGCTCACCGTCGAGCCGCGGGCGGCCACGGCGGCCGCCGGCCCCGAGCGCTCCTTCGACGTCGTCATGCACGACCTGCGCCGCTCCTACGAGACCTGGGAGCGGGCCTGCACCCGGGTCTGGACCGACAACGAGCTGTACAACTCGCTGCTGTCGCGGGGCCTGCGGGACCTCCGGGCGCTGCTCACCCCGACCCGGCACGGCAGCCTGGTGGCGGCCGGGATCCCCTGGTTCGTGGCCCCGTTCGGCCGCGACGCGCTGCTCACCTGCCACCAGACCCTGATGGTCAACCCCGACCTGACCCGGACGACCCTTGAGGTGCTGGCCGCCTTCCAGGCCGACGAGGTCGACGAGTGGCGCGACGCCCAGCCGGGCAAGATCCTGCACGAGCTGCGCCAGGGGGAGCTGGCCGGGGCCGGGATCATCCCCCACACCCCCTACTACGGCTCGATCGACTCGACCCCGCTGTGGCTGCTGCTGCTCGGCACCTACTGGCGCTGGACCGGCGACCTGGAGTTCTGCCGCCGGCTGCTGCCCAACGTCGAGCGGGCCCTGGCCTGGATCGCCGACTACGGCGACCCCGACGGCGACGGCTTCGTCGAGTACCAGCGCTCCAGCCCCCGCGGCCTGGCCAACCAGGGCTGGAAGGACTCGCACGATTCGGTGGGGCACGTCGACGGCAAGCTCGCCGAGGGCCCGATCGCCCTGGCCGAGGTCCAGGCCTACATCTACCTGGCCAAGCTGCGCCTGGCCGAGGTGTTCGAGGCCATGGGCGACGCCCAGCGGGCGGCGACCCTGCGGGCGGAGGCGGACGGCCTGCGCCGCGCCTTCAACGAGGCCTTCTGGGTCGAGTCGGAGCAGTTCTACGCGATGGCCCTCGACGGCGACAAGCGCCAGGTGGCGGCCATCTCCTCCAACCCGGCGCACGGGCTGTACTGCGGCATCGTCGACCCCGAGCGGGCCGGGCCCATGGCCAGGCGGCTGCTGGCGCCGGACATGTTCTCCGGCTGGGGGGTGCGGACCCTGTCCAAGTCGGCCGCCGCCTACAACCCGATGAGCTACCACAACGGCTCGATCTGGCCGCACGACAACGCCATCATCGGCGCCGGGCTGAAGCGCTACGGGTTCGCCAAGGCGACCAACCGGCTGGCCACGGCCATGTTCGAGATGGCCGTGACGGTCGACGACATGCGCCTGCCGGAGCTGTTCTGCGGCTTCACCCGGCGCTCGCCCAACCGGCCGGTGGCCTACCCGGTCGCCTGCTCGCCCCAGGCGTGGGCCGCGGGCGCCCCGTTCCTGCTGCTCCAGGCCATGCTCGGGATCTCGGCGGACGCCCCCGCCAACACCATCAACGTGAACCGGCCACACCTGCCCGGCTGGCTCAACACCGTCGAGCTGCATGCTCTCAGAGTGGGCGGCTCCACGGTGTCGATCGTGTTCCAGCGCCGGGGGGAGACGACCGGGTTCTCGCTGCTGGACAAGGAAGGCGACGTCCGCGTGCTGATGGAGGAGTGACCCCTGTTGCGCTCGGTCGGCCAAGGCCCGTACAATGCGGAACGTCTCAGTCGCTGGCCAATTCAGTCGACGCCCCCGCCTTATCGGCTCATTCTTCGGCGATTTCGGCGATCCCGGCGAGGCTGGCCAGCGGTGGCAACCACCAGTTCCGTTCGAGCAGTCGACCGGGTCACGTGATCGGACGCCAGCCCTCGGCGGTGTGCGGTTCGTGCCGCGCCGCCCGGCCCCGTCGACGGGAACAGGATTAGGAGCGAGCGCGAGTTTCTCCCCACGGTGCCGCAGCTGACACGGCACCCCCAGATCTCAAGACCCCGGCAACCGGGCGGCGACCACGGTCCCCGGCTCCTCCCGCCGGCACGTCGCCGCCTCACAGGGAAGGTGAACATGGCAACTACCGAACGAGACATCCTCGAGGGAAAGGTCCTGCCAGAGCTGCAGGCCATCGCCTCCTCCATGGGTGTCCAGGGCTACCAGCGGCTCCGCAAGGCGGACCTGATCGGCGCGATCATCGCCAAGGCCCAGGGTGTCGAGTTCGTGCCCTCGTCGACCCCGGCCCGGGGCCGGCGGGGTGGAACGACCACCGAGGCGCCGGAGGCCCAGGCCGAGGCCACGCCCGCGGTGCCCGACCAGCCCGAGCTGCCGGGCGCCGGTGAGGCCGAGGCCTCCAGCAACGGCCCCGAGCGCCGGACCCGCCGCCGTTCCCGCGGCCCGGCCGACGCCGAGGCGCCGCCGGAGGGGTCCGGGGAACCTCACAACGGCCCAGCCGGCAGCGCATCGGTGGAGATGTCCGGGAACGGTGGCCAGCCGGCCGCCGCCGGCGCCCCGCCAGCGACCCTGACCGAGCCCAGCAGCAACGGCGAGGTCACCCACGAAGGCCCAGCCGGCAGCGGGTCCGGTCCAGCACCGTCCGGCGGGGCCGAGGAAGCCCCGGTAACCCAGGCCGAGCAGCCGGCCCCGGCCGCCGAGGCGGGCTCGCCCCCGGCGACCCGGACCGAGGGCCCCCAGGGCGACCAGGCCCCGGGCGACCAGGCCCAGGGCGACAAGCCGCAGGGCGACCAGCAGGCCCAGGCCGGCGACGGCCAGCAGCAGCGCGGCGACGGCCAGCAGGACCAGGGCGGCGGCGGCGACCGCGGCCAGGGCCAGCGGCGCGACCGCGACCGTGACTGGGGCGGCCAGGGCGGCGGCGGCAACCGCTGGGAGAACCAGCAGGGCCAGGGCGGCGGCCGGCGCCGCAACCGCAACCGCAACCGGAACCGCAACCGCGGTGGCGGGGGCGGCGGCTTCAACGACCAGGGCAACGTCGCCCTGCTGGAGCGGCCCGACTACCGCCAGCAGGACGACCGGCCCGAGGTCAGCCGCACCGGCACCCTCGACATCCGCTCCCAGGACGGTTACGGCTTCCTGCGGGTCAACGGCTACCTGCCGGGCTCCGAGGACGTCTACGTGCCCCTGTCGATGATCCGCCGGATGGGCCTGCGCCGCGGCGACGAGATCGAGGGGACGGTCAAGCTGCCTCGCGACTCCGAGAAGTACGCCGCCCTGTCCCGGGTCGACAAGGTCAACGGCCTGGAGCCCGAGGAGGCGCGCAACCGCCGCGACTTCAAGGACCTGACCCCGCTGTACCCGCTGGAGCGGCTGCGCCTGGAGCACAACCCGACCGAGATCTCGACCCGGGTGATGGACCTGATGTGCCCGATCGGGAAGGGCCAGCGCGGGCTGATCGTCTCCCCGCCCAAGGCGGGCAAGACCACGCTGATGAAGCAGATCGCCAACGCCATCAGCGAGAACAACCCCGAGGTGTACCTCATCATCCTGCTCACCGACGAGCGGCCCGAAGAGGTCACCGACATGCAGCGCTCCACCAAGGCGCACGTCATCTACTCGACCTTCGACCGCCCCAGCGAGGAGCACTGCCAGGTCGCCGAGCTCACCATCGAGCGGGCCAAGCGGCTGGTCGAGTACGGCCGGGACGTGGTTGTGCTGCTGGACGGCATCACCCGGCTGTCGCGGGCCTACAACCTGGCCACCCCGGCCAGCGGCAAGATCCTCTCCGGTGGTGTCGACTCCTCGGCCCTGTACCCGCCCAAGCGGTTCTTCGGGGCCGCCCGCAACCTGGAGGAGGGCGGGTCGCTGACCATCCTGGCCACCGCCCTGGTCGACACCGGGTCGCGCATGGACGAGGTCATCTTCGAGGAGTTCAAGGGCACCGGGAACATGGAGGTCCGCCTGGACCGCAAGCTGTCCGAGCGCCGCATCTTCCCCGCCCTCGACATCGACGCCTCCTCGACCCGCAAGGAGGAGCTGCTGCTCACCGAGGAGGAGCTGGTGGTGGCCTGGAAGCTGCGCCGCGTCCTCGGCGCGCTCGACCCGGCCCAGGCCTTGGAGCTGGTGGTCGACCGGATGCGCCAGAGCAAGACCAACGGCGAGTTCCTCCGCCACATCCAGCGGGCGAACATCAACTGATCGGAGTCGCGTCTCGCGATAAGAAGCATCAAGCCGCTGGCGATCGGGGGCGGGCGTGAGGCGACGCGCGGCTTCGATCACCAGGGGGGCCTGTGGAATGCGGGAACGGCGCAGGTCGTTCCCGGTATAGGATCCACCAACCCGACAGCCACCTGAGGACTGCGAGCATCCATGAAGCAGGGCATCCACCCCGAGTACCAGACGACCACCGTGCGCTGTTCGTGCGGTGAGGAGTTCCAGACCCGCTCCACCGTTTCGGAGCTGCGGGTCGACATCTGCTCCAAGTGCCACCCCTTCTACACCGGCAAGCAGAAGCTGGTTGACACCGGCGGCCGCGTGGAGCGCTTCGAGCGGCGCTACGGCAAGCGCAAGGCTCCAGAGTCGACCGCCTGAGCGGCCGGACCGACGTGAGCGACGGGGCCACCACGGGCAAGCCGTTCTACTACGGCGGCCAGGCCGTCCTGGAAGGCGTGATGATGCGCGGCCAGGAGGCCTGGTCGCTGGCCGTCCGGCGCCCCAAGGGCGAGATCTACCTGGAGCAGCACGCCCTGCGGCCCCTGGCCAGCCGGGTGCGGCTGTTCAAGCTCCCGTTCTTCCGCGGCATCGGCGTGCTCGCCGACTCCCTGGCCATCGGCGTCAAGGCCCTGGCCATCTCCGGCAACCAGGCCCTCGAGGAGGAGGAGCAGCTCACCGACAGGCAGATGGGCTGGTCGCTCGGGATCGGGGCGGCGTTCTTCACCGCCCTGTTCATCCTCGCCCCGGCCGCCGGGACCAACTGGCTGTCGTCCCAGCTGCCCAACAACCTGGTCTTCAACCTGGTCGAGGGGCTGGCCCGCCTCGCCTTCTTCCTCCTCTACATCCTGGCCATCTCGATGCTCCGGGACATCCGCCGGGTCTTCCAGTACCACGGCGCCGAGCACATGACGATCCACTGCTACGAGGCCAAGCTGCCGCTGGAGCCGGACAACGTCGCGCGGTTCCCGACCCTGCACGTGCGCTGCGGGACCAACTTCCTGCTGATCCTGTTCGTGGTCACCCTGATCCTGTTCACGGTGCTGTTCTCGGCCATCGGCCGGCCACCCCTGTACGTGCGGGTGCCGCTGCAGATCCTGGCCGTGCCGGTGATCGTCGGCATCGCCTACGAGGGCATCCGCCTCGGCGCCGGCCGGGAGCGCTCCAAGCTGGTCAAGGCCATGATGCAGCCCGGCCTGTGGCTGCAGATGCTGACCACCAAGCCGCCCAGCCCCGACATGATCGAGGTCGCCATCCGCTCGCTGGAGCAGGTGCTGCCCCCGGCCGGGCGGGCCCGGGTGGCGCCCCTGCCCTCCCCGCTGGTCGCCGGCCCCGGGGCCGTGGTCGAGGCGGATCTGGCGGCGCCGGAGGACCTCCCCAAGGGCGGCTGACCCATGTTCGAACGGCTCGACGAGATCGAGCGGACCTACGAGGACGTCGAGCGCCAGCTCGCCGACCCCGGGGTGCTCGCCGACCAGGCGCGCCTGGTCGAGCTGTCGCGCCGCCACGCCGAGCTGGGCGAGGTCGTCCGGGCGTACCGGGCCTGGCGGTCGGCGGGCGAGGACCTGGACACCGCGCGCGAGCTCCTGCGCGAGGAGCGTTCGGCCGACGGCAGGGCGATGCTCGAGGAGGAGATCGCCGACGCCCAGGCCCGCCGGGCCGGCCTGGAGGAGCAGCTGCGCCGGGCCCTGGTCCCCAAGGACCCCAACGACGCCAAGGACGTGATCGTCGAGGTCCGCGCCGGCACCGGCGGCGACGAGGCCGCCCTGTTCGCCCACGACCTCTACCGCATGTACACCCGCTGGGCCGAGCAGCACGGCTACAAGGTCGAGGTGCTGTCCCAGAGCGAGTCCGACCTGGAGGGCGTCAAGGAGGTCGTGTTCGCCGTCAAGGGCAAGGGGGCCTGGTCGCGGCTCAAGTACGAGGCCGGCGTGCACCGGGTCCAGCGGGTCCCGGTGACCGAGTCCCAGGGGCGCATCCACACCTCGGCCGCCGGGGTCAACGTGCTCCCCGAGGCCGACCCGGTCGAGGTCACCGTCGACCCCAACGACCTCAAGATCGACGTGTACCGCTCCACCGGCCCCGGCGGCCAGTCGGTCAACACCACCGACTCGGCCGTGCGCATCACCCACCTGCCCTCGGGCATCGTCGTCGCCATGCAAGACGAGAAGTCCCAGATCCAGAACCGTGAGAAGGCCATGCGGGTGCTGCGGGCCCGGCTGCTGGAGCGGGCCATCTCCGAGCAGCAGGCCCAGCTGGCCGCCGAGCGCCGCTCCCAGGTCCGCTCCCTCGACCGCTCCGAGCGGGTCCGGACCTACAACTTCCCCCAGGACCGGGTCACCGACCACCGGATCGGCCTGTCCGTTGGCGACCTGCCGGGGGTGCTCGAGGGCCGGGGCCTCGACCGCATCGTCGACGAGCTGGCCGCCCGGGACGCCGAGTCCGCCCTGGCCGCCGCCGAGGCCACGGCGTGACCGCCGCCGCGCTGGACCGGACCAGGGGGCGCGAGCTGCACGCCTGGGCGACCCGCGAGCTGGCCGCCGCCGGCTGCGTCTCGGCCGCGGCCGAGGCCGACTGGCTGCTGGACGAGGCCGCGGACGAGGCGGTGCTGCGGGCGATGGTGGCCCGGCGGGCGGCCGGGGAGCCGCTGCAGTACGTGATCGGGTGGGCCCCGTTCGGGCGGCTGCGGCTGGCCGTCGGGCCGGGGGTGTTCGTGCCCCGCCCCGAGACCGAGGGCCTGGCCGACCGGGCGGCCACCCGGCTCCGCGCCGCCCTGGCGCCGCGGGTCGCGGTCGACGTGTGCGCCGGGTCGGGGGCGATCGCCTGCTTCCTGGCCGCCGAGGTCCCCGGGGCGCGGGTCCTGGCCACCGAGCTCGACCCGGGGGCGCTGGCCTGGGCCAGGGGCAACGCCGAGCGGTTCGGGGTCGAGCTGCTCGCCGGCGACCTCGACGACCCCCTGCCGGCCGAGCTGGCCGGCCGGGTCGACGTGCTCTGCGCCAACGTGCCCTACGTGCCCACCACGGCCATCGCCACCCTGCCCACCGACGTCCGCGACCACGAGCCGCGCCTGGCCCTGGACGGCGGCCCCGACGGGCTGGACGTGCTCCGGCGCCTGGCCCCCAGGACCGGCCACTGGCTGGCCCCCGGCGGCGCCTTCCTGTGCGAGATCGGCGAGGACCAGGCCGAGGCGGCCACGGCCGTGCTGGAGGCGGCCGGGCTGACCGGCGTGGCCGTCCACCCCGACCTGGCCGGCCGCGACCGGGTCCTGGAAGGGACCAGGCCATGACCACGCCGGAGCCGCCGGAGGGGTTCGGGGAACCCCAGGGGGGTGCCCCGATGGATCCGGAGGGGTTCGGGGAACCCCAGGGGGGTGCCCCGATACATCAGTCCGACGACCCGCGCATCATCCCCGTGTCCAAGGACGAGGAGCAGTGGCCGGGGCTGCTCGAGGTCGGGGGCGAGATCATCGCCCGGGGCGGGCTGGTGGTGCTGCCCACCGACACCCTGTACGGGGTCGGCTGCGACCCGTTCAACCCCTCGGCCGTCGACGCCCTGTTCCAGGCCAAGCAGCGCGGCCGCGACCTGCCTCTGCCGGTCCTGGTCCACACCTGGCGCCAGGCCATCGGCCTGGTCGACGAGGTCACCGACCAGGCCCAGGCGCTGATCGCCGCCTGGTGGCCGGGACCGCTCACCCTGGTCCTGCGCGAGGCCCCCGGCATCGGCTGGGACCTCGGCCACTCGCGGGGCACGGTGGCGGTGCGCATGCCCAAGCAGGACTTCGCCCTGGCCCTGATCCAGCGCACCGGGCCGCTGGCCGTCTCCAGCGCCAACCGCTCCGGCGAGCCCACCCCGAGCGAGATCCCGGCCGTGGTCACCCAGCTCGGCGACCACGTCGGGGTGTTCTTCGACGCCGGGCCGGCCCCCGAGGGACCGGCGTCCAGCATCGTCGACCTCACCGGCAAGCGGCCGCGGCTCCTGCGTGAGGGCGCCATCCCGGCCGCCGAGCTGGAGCTGGTGCTCGAGGAGCCCTTCGACGATGCAAGCTGAACCCGACGGCTCCTTCGGCGTGCTGTTCGTCTGCACCGGCAACATCTGCCGGTCGCCAACGGCCGAGGCCCTGGCCCGCCGCGAGCTCGAGCGCTACCCGGGGGCGCCGATCCGGCTGTCGTCGGCCGGCAGCCACGCCCTGGAGGGCAACCCGGCGGCCAGCCGGTCGATGCTGGCCGCCGCGACCAGGGGCGCCAGCCTGGAGCGCCACTTCGCCCGCGAGCTGACCCGGCGGCGGGTCCGGGCCGCCGACCTGATCCTGTGCATGGCCGCCGAGCACCGGCCGTTCGTGCTCAGCTACGACCGGTCTGCGACCCATCGCACCTTCCTGCTGGCCACCTTCGCCCGCGTGGCCAGCCAGTGGGGGTGGCAGGCCCGCTTCCCGGCCGAGCTGGTCGCCCTGGCCGCCGAGCACGCCCGGGAGCTGGACGGCGACGACATCGACGACCCCCTCGGCCACCCCGCCCAGGCCTACGCGGCCTGCGCCGAGCGCCTGGACAGCCTGGTCACCCCCGTGATCGCCGCCCTGGTCAAGACCATGCCGGCCGGCGTGACGGGCGCTCCGTGACGGGCGCCCCGTGGTAGGTTGCTGAGTTCGTGGGCAGTCTACGGGCCTATCTCCTCGTCGCCGTCATGGCGGCGGCCCTCACCTACTGCCTGACCCCGGTGGTGCGGTCGGTGGCCCTCCGGATCGGGGCCGTCGACCGGCCCGGCGGCCGCAAGATGCACGCCATCGTCACCCCGACCCTGGGCGGGCTGGCCCTGTTCTTCGGCTTCATCGGCGGGCTCGCCCTGTCGTCGCTGCTGTTCCCGGGCCTGTTCGTCTCCTCGGAGGCGGCCGGCATCGCCATCGGGGCCTCCCTGATGGTCGGCATCGGCATCGTCGACGACCTCAAGGGACTGTCGGCCCCGGTCAAGCTGGCCGGCCAGATCCTGGCCGCCACCACCATGACCCTCGGCGGCGTCCAGGTGCTGTTCTTCTGGCTGCCGGCCTTCGGCCCCCTCGACGAGGGCGTCATCAGCCTCGCCCCCGAGCTCGGGATTCCCTTCACCGTCCTGCTGGTGATCGTCTTCGTCAACGCCGTCAACCTGGTCGACGGCCTCGACGGCCTGGCCGCCGGCCTGGTCGCCATCGGGGCCATGGCCTACTTCGTCTACAGCTACCGCACCGGCGCCACCGGCCTGATCGCCCAGGACTCGCCGGCCCCGCTGTTCAGCGCCCTGCTCTTCGGGGTCTGCATCGGGTTCCTGCCCCACAACTTCAACCCGGCCCGCATCTTCATGGGCGACACCGGCTCCATGCTGCTCGGCACCCTCCTGGCCGGCGCCACCATCACCGGCATCGGCCGCACCACCCAGCCCCAGGCCGGCGACCAGTTCGCCCTCCTGATCCCGGTGGCCATCCCCCTCCTGGTCCTGGCCCTCCCCTTCCTCGACACCTTCCTCGCCGTCGGCCGCCGCATGCGCTCGGGCGCCGGCATCATGACCGCCGACAAGCAGCACCTCCACCACCGCCTCCTGGAGATCGGCCACTCCCACCGCCGCGCCGTCCTGATCCTCTACGCCTGGAGCGCCCTGCTCGCCGGCAGCGTGGTCGCCCTCTCCTTCACCGGCCCCCGCCGCGTCCTCCCCTTCTTCCTGGTCGTGGTCGCCTGCGGGATCTTCGGCCTGCTCTCCCCGCGCCTGCGGCGCCGGCCGGTGCCCTAGCCGCGGACGACGACCGTCCCCGGAGCTTGGGGCTCTTGGGGCGCCGGGTGCTGGCCAGCGGCCGCTCCACGTCGCCGGTGCCGACCAGCCCGTCGCCGGCCGGGGTGGCCGGGCGTTCCTCGGGACCGCCGAAGCGGGCCCGCCGCGCTTGGCGCGACCGCGGTTGTGGCTGGTAGATTCACCGTCCACTTCCACGCCGGGGACGGTGCCGCGACCAGCGGCGGGTGCGCCCTGCGTGGACGACCTGTCTCGGGAGGCGGGTGGGCGATGACCGAAGAGGTACGCATGGCCCGCGGGGCCGCGCTGGCGACCGGGGCCGTCGCGCCGGTCGCGCTCGGCATCGCCTGGTGGGCCGCCGGCCCCAAGGGCCTGCTCGGGGCCGCCTTCGGGCTGGCCCTGGCCGTGGCCTTCTTCTCGGCCACCCTGCTCGCCGTGGGGGCGGCCGGACGGGTCCAGCCGGAGCTGATGCTGCCGGCGGCCGTGATCACCTTCATCTTCAAGATGACCGTCATCGGCCTGCTGCTGTTCCTGCTCAGGGACACGACCGCCTTCGACCGGGAGGCGTTCGCCCTCGCCCTGGTCGCCGGGACCGTGATCTACCTGGCGGCCGAGATCCGCTTCGCCCTGCGGGCCCGGGTCCCCTACGTGGTCACCGACGAGGAGCAGGCGGGGTCGCGATGATAGATTCGCCCGCCCATGAGCGAATCCGGCCCGCCCGAGCCCGAGAGGGAGCCCCCAGGCAGGGGAGCCGAGATGGTCTGGTCGATCATCGGCACCCTGATCGCCGGCGTGCTCGCCTGGGGCGGCATCGGCTGGCTGCTCGACCGCTGGCTGGGCACCAGCTACCTGGTGGCGGTCGGGATCGTGGTCGGCATGGCCGGGGCCTTCTACCTGATCGTCAAGCGCTACGGCAGCAGCTGACGGGGCGACCATGACGGCAGCGACGCTTCCCCTCGCCCAGCGGGAGGGCTTCCACGCCCCCGGCATCGAGATCTTCGAGTGGCCCGACATCGTCCACCTGGAGGTCGCCGGCATCGACCTCAGCATCAACCGCGTGGTCCTGCAGATGTTCCTGGTCGTGCTGCTGGTCTGGGGGCTGTTCTTCTTCGCCTTCCGCAAGCCCCAGCTGGTCCCGTCCGGGCTCCAGAACGTGATGGAGTCGATCGTCGACTTTGTTCGGAACCAGATCGTGCTCGAGGTCATCGGCCGCGAGGGGCTGCGCTTCCTGCCCTACCTGACGACCCTGTTCGTGTTCGTCTTCTTCGGCAACCTGGGCGGCATCACCCCGCCGGTCTTCTTCCCGCTGAACGGTCGCATGGCCCTGCCGGCCATCATGGCCATCTGCAGCCTGCTGCTGTTCATCAGCGTCGGGATCGCCAGCCAGGGCTTCGGCCACTACTTCAGGAACTCGCTGTTCCCACCCGGCATCCCGTGGCCGGTCTACGTCCTGCTGACACCGATCGAGTTCATCTCGACCTTCGTCGTCCGGCCGGTCACCCTGGC
>DASUPQ010000775.1 GCA_036280995.1 Actinomycetota bacterium
CGCTACACCGGCATCACCCACCCCGGCCTGTTCGGCACCGCCCCCTCGGCCGAGCTGCTGGCCAGGTGGAACGAGCGGGAGCGGGCGCTGATCGCCACCGACCCGGACCGGGTGCCGCCCCTGGCCCTGCCCCCGCTGGAGGAGAACACCCTGGCCGGCACGCTGACCGGCGCGGAGCTCCAGAAGGTGGCCCGGGAGGGCGCCCGGACCGTCCCCGCCCGCGAGAACGGCGGCAACCACGACATCAAGAATTTCACTAGGGGCTCGCGGGTCTTCTACCCGGTCCACGTCCCCGGGGCCAAGCTGTCAGGTGGCGACCTCCATTTCAGCCAGGGCGACGGCGAGGTCACCTTCTGCGGCGCCATCGAGATGGGCGGCTTCATCGACTTCGGCGTCGACCTGATCAAGGGCGGCATGGAGAAGTACGGGGTCAGCACCAACCCGGTGTTCATGCCCGGCAACGTCGAGCCGCGCTACAGCGAGTTCGTCACCTTCATCGGCGTGTCGGTCGACCACGACACCAACACCAACTACTACATGAACGCCACGCTGGCCTACAAGCGGGCCTGCCTGAACGCCATCGAGTACCTCAAGACGTTCGGCTACTCCGGTCCGCAGGCCTACCTGCTGCTCGGCTCGGCCCCGATCGAGGGCCGGATCAGCGGCATCGTCGACATCCCCAACGCCTGCGCCTCCCTGTACCTGCCGACCGCGATCTTCGACTTCGACATCCGGCCCACCGCGGACGGCCCGAGGAAGGCCGACCGGGGGCAGTGCGCCATGACCTCCTAGCGGCAGGCAGCACGCCGGACGCCCGGCACCACGCCGGGCGTCCGGCCGCCCTGCTGCTGGCAGCTTCGCTGGCTCGGACTCGGGAGGAGGCGGAACGCCATGGCAGATGGGGGCGCGCCAGGTCGCGCGGCAGCGAGCTGGGTCACGATGGCCGAGCGCAACCCGGCAGTCGGGGTGGTGGACACCCTCCTGCGCGGTGTCGGCCAGGTCATGTTCCAGAACAACCCCCTCACCGGCCTGCTGTTCCTCGTCGGCATCCTGGTCAACTCGTTCAAGTTCTGCGGCGCCGGCCTGCTCGCCCTGGCCGCCAGCACCCTGGCCGCTCACCTGCTGGGGGCCGACCGGGCGCTGATCCGGGCCGGCCTCTTCGGGTTCAACGGCATCCTGGTCGGGATCGCCCTGGCCTTCTTCTTCGAGTTCGACCTCTTGCTGGCCGCCTACATCGTCCTCGGGGCGGTCGTCTCCACGATCGTGATGATGGCCCTGATCAACCTGCTCGGCCCCTGGGACATGCCGGCGCTGACCGCCCCGTTCGTGCTCACCGCCTGGCTGCTGCTGTTCGCCGTCTACCAGTTCGACTTCCTCCAACCGACCGAGCTGATCGCCCCTGCGGCCCCTGACCCGGCGGCCACGGTCCAGACCGAGCTGCGGGAGCTGGCCACCGGCACCGGGGGCCTGACCGCGGCCAACCTGGCCCACGGCTTCTTCCGCGGCGTGGGCGAGGTGATGTTCGAGGACAACCTGCTGACCGGGGTGATCTTCCTGGTCGCCATCGCCGTCAACTCGCGGATCTCGGCCGCCTTCGCCGCCCTCGGGGCGGCCATCGGCCTGCTGACCGCCCTGGCCCTGGGCGGCGACGGCTTCACCGCCTACCACGGGCTGTACGGCTTCAACGCCGTGCTGTGCGCCATCGCCATCGGCGGGCTGTTCTTCGTGCTCACCTGGCGCTCGGCCATCTACGCGCTGCTGGCCGCGGCGTTCAGCGTGATCGCATTCGCCGCCATCGCGGTGCTGCTCGCCCCCATCGGCATGCCAGCCCTGACGGCCCCCTTCGTGCTCACCACCTGGCTGTTCCTGTGGCCCAAGGCCGGCTTCCGGGCGCTCACCCCGGTAGCACTGGCCGACATCACCACCGCCGAGAACATCCGGGCAGCCTATCGGGGCCGAGCGGCAGGCCCCAGCGCCACCGCGGAGCCCGGCGAAGCGACGTGAGGCGCCGGCGATCCTCGAGATTCGGGGGTCGCGCCTAGCCGAGCTCGATGGGCGTCGTGTTGCGGTTGCCGTACCCGTTGCCGTTGCCGTTGCCGTGCCCGTTGCCGTTGCCACCGTCGTCGATCGTGGTGGGCGTGGTGGACGTGGTGGACGTGGGCGGCTCGGCGACCGTGGTGGGCGGGGAGGTTGTCGCGTCGCAGTCGGCCACGGGGATCGCCCAGGAGGCATCACGGGCTCCTCCGCCTCCGTCACGGACCGTGACGGCGGGGAAGCCTATCTGTAATTGGCAGGTAGGGCCAAATTCGCGGATTACGCCACATTGAGCGTTCAACCGACCACAACCGTATCGGCTGCTTCTCACCAGGAGCCGCCACCACCGCCACCGCCTCGCCTAGCGCGCAAGCATCGCCCTGAAGGGACTAGAGCTCGATCCCGGACACGGGATGGGGCACGTAGGGCTCCTCGAGCCGTGCGATCTCCTCGTCGCTCAGGGAGAGGTGCTCGGCCGCGAGGGCGTCCTCCAGGTGCTCGAGCCTGGTCGCGCCCACGATCGGCGCGGTCACGCCCGGCTTGTGCAGGAGCCAGGAGAGCGCGGCCTGGGCAGTGGAGACGCCCCGTTGGGCGGCGACCTCGGCGGCGCGCTTGATCACGGCGAGGTCGAGGTCGGGCCGGTAGAGCGAGTGGAGGAACGGATCGGTGCGGGCCCGGGTGGTTCGCTGCTCGCCGCTGGCGGTGACGGTGCCGGCCAGCAGCCCGCGCGCGAGCGGGCTCCAGGGCAGGATGCCGACTCCCTGGTCGAGGCATTGCGGGATCATCTCCCGCTCTTCCTCGCGGTAGATCAGGTTGTAGTGGTTCTGCATGGAGACAAAGCGCGTCGCCGCCACCTGCTGTGCCTTGGCGAACTGCCAGGCGTACATGCTGCTGGCACCGAGGTAGCGAGCCTTGCCGGCCTTCACGACGTCGTGGAGGGCGTCCATCGTCTCCTGGATCGGCGTCAGGTCGTCCCAGCGGTGGATCTGGTAGAGGTCGACGTAGTCGAGCCCGAGCCGCTCCAATGAGCCGTCGATCGAGGCCATGACGTGCTTGCGGGAGAGGCCGCGGCCGTTCTCGCCGGGCATCGTCCTGCCGTGCACCTTGGTCGCGACGACATACTCCTCGCGGGAGCCGAAGAGCCTGCGGAGCAGGCGTCCGGTCACGATCTCGCTCTGGCCGCCGTTGTAGACGTCGGCGGTGTCGAAGAAG
>DASUPQ010000776.1 GCA_036280995.1 Actinomycetota bacterium
GGGGACCAGGTCGGGGGTGAACTGGATGCGCTGGAAGCTCCCGCCCAGCACCTGGGCCAGGGTGGCGATGGTCCGGGTCTTGGCCAGCCCGGGCACTCCCTCCAACAGCAGATGCCCCCCGGACAACAACGCCACCAGGACCCGCTCCAGCATGCCCTCCTGACCGACAATCACCCGCTTGATCTCAAACAACGCCGCCTCGAGCTGCTGCCGGGCGACGGGGGCCTCGCCGATGGGGGCCAGGCGGGATGGTTGGTCGGTCACCTGGCGGGCTCCTTGGCCAGAGGGATGGCCACGGGAGCGCGGCCGGTTTTCCACAGTAGCGTGACCCACGGGATACGGCACTACCCGAATGGGAAGGAGCGGGCCCCCAAGGCCCCGAGGCCGGAGCTCGAGCTCCGGCCTCGTCCCACCATGCAGGCCTCGGGCGTCGCCGCCGCAGCGGCCGGGCGGCTAGCCTGCCGGCCGCCCGCGCCCGTCCGCCGCGAAGGCATTGGTTGTACCTGCCGTCCCTGAGAGAACGATGAGTTTCTCTTAGGACAGTCTTAAGAATGGCGTCCCGAACCGGACACCTGGGTGACGCCGAGCAGCTCCCCCGTCCGCCGCCCGGCGTCCTTGGGCGCGCCCGGCACGACCGGCAAGGCGAGCACGAAGGTCGAGCCGTGGCCGACCACCGATTCCACGGCGATCGTGCCCTCGTGCGCCTGGACGACCCACCTGGTGATGGCCAGCCCGAGGCCCGACCCGGCCATGCCGCGCACGCCCGGGGCGCGCCAGAAGCGGTCGAACACGTGGTCCAGGTGGCCCTCGGCGATGCCGATGCCGGTGTCGCGCACGGTCAGCTCGGCGACCCCGTCGTCGGCCCGCAGGCGCAGGTCGACCTTGCCGGCCCTGGTGTACTTGAGGGCGTTGTCGGCCAGGTTCCAGACCGCCCGGCGCAGGTCGTCACGGTCGCCGGAGACCCACACCTCCGGCAGCGGGCCCAGCGTCACCTCGACCCCCTTGCTGGCCGCCCGCAGGGCGTCGCGGTGCACGTCGGCGACCATGTGGTCGAACCGGAAGGTCCGCCTGGCCGGCCGCGCCGCCGCCTCCAGCCGGGCCAGGGCCAGCAGGTCGCCGACCAGCGACTCCATCCGCCGCAGCTCGGTGAGGACGTCGCGCAGGGCCTCGACCCGGTCCTCGCTCCGGGCGCCGGGGACCCGGGCCAGGAACTCGACGTTGGTGCGGATCGCGGTCAGGGGGGTGCGCAGCTCGTGGGAGGCGTCGGCGACGAAGCGGCGCTGGGAGTCGAGCGTCGTCTTCAGCCCCAGGTTGGCCTGCTCCAGCTCGGCCAGCATCTGGTTGAACGACAGCGACAGGCGGCCCAGCTCGTCGTGCGGGTCGCCGTCGACCGGCATGCGGTGGGAGAAGTCACGCTCGTCGCCGATCCGCTGGGCGGTGGCCCGCATGCGGGCCAGGGGCCGCAGCAGGGCCGCGGCCAGGCCGAGGCCGACGAGGGCGGCGACCAGCAGCACGGCCAGCCCGCCGGCGATCAGGATGGTCCGCAGCAGCCGCAGGGACCGCTCGACCCCGGCCAGGGAGCGGGCCACGGTCACCTGGCCCTGGAGCTTGACGATCTCGCTGGGCTGGTCGGCCACGGTCGCGCTGCGCCTGGGGACGGCCCTGCGGGCCTCGAACTGGGTGGCGTACATGGCCAGGGGCAGGCCGAGGTCGTTGGCCGACGGCCGGACGTTTTTGACCTGGCCGGGCGGCACCACCGGCAGGTCGACGCCGCCGAGGGCGTCCTGGGGCCGCTTGGCCTCGATCTCCAGGCGCAGCTCCGGGTCCCTGCGGGTCTCGACCACGATGTAGGTGTCGCGCTGCTGCTCGTTGGTCCACTGGTCGAGGATGTCGCCGGCCCGGGAGGCGGAGTTGTCGTAGTCGCTGGCCAGCACCTGGGCCAGCTGGATGCTCTGGCGCTGCACCGAGCCGTTGAACTCCTGGTGGAGGTTGCGGTCGACGTAGGCGTAGACCCACAGCCCGAACCCGGACACGGCGGTGGTGAGCAGGACCAGGTAGGCCAGGATGAGGCGGGCCCGGAAGGTCACCGGCCGCCCTCCGGGTCCTCGCGGAGGACGTAGCCGACCCCGCGGACGGTGTGGATGACCCGCTGCTCGCCCTCGGCCTCGAGCTTGCGGCGCAGGTAGCCGACGTAGACCTCCAGCACGTTGGAGTCGCGGCCGAAGTCGTAGTCCCATACCCGCTCCAGGATGGTCGAGCGGGTCAGGACCTGGCGCGGGTGCTCCAGGAACAGGGACAGCAGGTCGAACTCCTGGCGGGTCAGCGAGATGGTCCGCTCGCCCCGCCAGACCTCGTGGGTGGAGCGGTCCATGCGCAGGTCGCCGAAGCGCAGCTCGGCCGTGCCGGCGCCGTTGCGGCCCCGCCGCAGCAGGGCCTTGACCCGGACCAGCAGCTCCTCGAAGGCGAACGGCTTGACCAGGTAGTCGTCGGCGCCGGCCTCGAACCCGGCCACCCGCTCGGGCACCTCGGAGCGGGCGGTCAGCATGAGCACGGCCACCTCACCGGCCTGGCGCAGCCGCCGGCACACCTCCAGGCCGTCGATGCCGGGCAGCAGCACGTCCAGGATGACCAGGTCGGGTGCGTGGTCGAGGGCGCGGGTGAGGGCCTCCTCACCGGAGGCGGCCACCTCGACCTCGAACCCCTCGTAGGCCAGCGGTCGGCGAAGGGCCGCGGCCAGGAGGGGATCGTCGTCGACGACCAGGATGTGTGCGCCCATGCACCTACCGCCGTGGAACCGGCCGCCGTCCGGCGGCGATCGTCGCGTGCTGCCTTGTTGCCATTCTGCCTGCTCGGCGGCGCAACTGCCTAGCTCGGGCTGTCCACGGGGTGCTCGCGGCGCGCGTCGGTGATCGGCTTGTCGGGCCGGAGGCCCTTGAACGAGGACGCCCGCAGCTTGTCGTCCTGGGTCCACTTCAGGTACTCGACCTCGCAGACCAGCTCAGGCCGGACGAAGCGGGCCCCGCGCGGCCGCAACGTGCCCTCGAAGCCCTCGAACTGGGGCTTGTCGACCCGGAGCTCCTGCAGCCTGGCCAGCAGGTCGGCCAGGAAGGCGTGGGTGAAGCCGGTGCCGACGTTGCCGGCGTAGCGCAGCCGCCCGCCGTCGTACACCGCCAGCAGCAGCGAGCCCAGGGTGGCGGCCCGGCCGCCCTTGCCGGGCGTCCAGCCGACGATCACGCAGTCCTGGAGGCAGAGGGCCTTGATCTTGCGCCAGTCGTGCGAGCGGGTGCCCGGCCGGTAGGGGCTGGCCGCCCGTTTGGCCACGATCCCCTCCAGCTGCAGCGCCTTGACCTGGTCGAAGAACGCCTTGCCGGCGCCCTCGACGACCTGGGAGAGGCGGATGTCCCTGGTCTCGACCAGCACCTCGACCAGCCGGGCCCGCCGCTCCACCAGGGGCAGGTCGAGCAGGGACCGGCCGTCCAGCCACAGCAGGTCGAAGGCGAGGAACTGGACCGGCACCCGGCCCCGGTTCCGGGCCAGCTCGTCGGGGGTGCGGTGGAACCGGTCCTGCATGCGCTCGAACGACGGCCGGCCGTTCCGGTCGAGGGCCACGATCTCGCCGTCGACGACCGCGTTGCGGGCCGCCAGCTGGCGGTGCATGTCGATCAGCTCGGGGAACTGGGCCGTCATGTCGCGGGTCGTCCGCGAGGTCAGGCGGGTCGAGGTGCCCAGGTTGGCCAGGCAGCGGTGACCGTCCCACTTGACCTCGAACAGCCAGTCGTCGTCGTCGAACGCCTCGGCGGTGAGCACGGCCATCATCGGCTCGTAGGTCGGCGGCGGGGCCGGCTGGGGGAGCGACACCTTGCCCTTGAGGATGACCAGCCAGTCGCGGTCCCGGGTCCGGAACAGATGGTACTCGGCACCCTTGTAGCGGCTCCCGTGGAGCCGGACGGTGAGCTTGCCGTCGGCCACCTCCAGCGGCTCGTAGGTGCCGAGGTCGAACAGGCGGACCTCGCCCCCGCCGTACTCGCCGGCCGGGATCGTCCCGCTGAAGGTCAGGTAGTCGAGCGGGTGGTCCTCGGTGTTCACCGCCAGATGGCGCAGCCCCGGTTCCTCGGGCAGCCGCTTGGGCACGGCGAAGGAGACCAGCACCCCGTCCTGCTCGAACCGCACGTCGTGGTGCAGCCGCCGCGCATGGTGCTGCTGGATGGTGAACCGCCGCCCCGGTTCGAGCGGCGCGATCTCCGTCAACCCCGCCGGATGCGGTTCCTCCGGCAGGCCCGGGGGGTTCGCGGGACCGGTGGAGGCGGCGGGGCCGGTGGGCGCCGCCGGGTCGGTCGGGGCCGTGGGCGCGGCGGGTGCGGCGGGGGTTGTGGACAGCCGTTCGCCCCCGTTCCCGCCGCGGGCTACCCTCCCGTTCGGGGGCCCGTCCACAGGTGGGTGAGGGTCCGGCGCGGCCACCGGGGAGGCGGGGTCCGGCGCGGCCACCGGGGTGGGGGGTTCCGGGGTGCGGGTGAAGTCGCGTTTGGCCACGTACTCGTCGAGGCTGGCCCGCGAGGCCGGGCGGGTGGTGCGCTTGGGGGGGAACCTCGGGCGGCTGCGGTCGCGGGGCTCCTCGGGGGCGCCGGGGGTGAGGCCGAGGGCTTCCATGGCGGGGGTCAGGGACTGCTTGTCGTCCAGGACCGGCGCGAACCGGTCCCCGTCGGCGAACCGCTCCCAGACGTTGTCGATCCGGAAGTCACCCGGCTCGAGGTCGGTGTCCAGCTCGTCCCAGTCCAGCGGGATCGACACCGGCGCCCCGGGCAGCGGCCGCAGCGAGTAGACGCTGGCGATGTTGGCCCCCGACCGGTTCATCTGATGGTCGATGAACACCTTGCCCGCGCGGTCGGCGACCGGCCAGGCCATGGTCGCCTTCTCCGGGTAGGCGCGGACGACCAGCCGGCCCACCCGCTCCACGAACTCGCGGGCGTCGGTGTGGGTGTGGGTCCCGTCCAGGGGGACGAACACCTGCATGCCGGTCGCCCCCGACGTCTTGGCGTAGCCGCGCAGGCCGAGCCCGTCCAGGACGACCTTGACCAGCTTGGCCACGGTGCGGACGTCCTCGTAGGTGTACGGCTCGAACGGGTCCAGGTCGAAGAAGGCGTAGTCGGGCCGGTCAAGGGACCCGGCCCGGGCGTGCAGGGGGTGCATCTCGATGCAGCCCAGGTTGACCACGTACAGCAGGCTGGCCCGGTCCTGGGCGAGCACGAACTCGACGACCCGGGAGTCCTCCTCGGTGGGCACGGCCGCGGTGGGCAGCCAGTCGGGGGCGTGGGCCGGCACCTGCTTCTCGTAGAAGGGCTCGCCGGCCAGGCCGTTCGGCATCCGCTTCATGGTCAGCGGCCGGTCGTGGAGGTGGGGGAGGATCAGGTCGGCGACGTTCCAGTAGTAGGCCAGCAGGTCGCCCTTGGTGATGCCCTCGCCCGGCCAGTAGACCTTGTTCAGGTTGGAGAGGCGCAGCTCACGGCCGTCGGCCTCCAGCCGCCAGGCGTCGCCGGCCCGCGAGGCGGGCAACGCTGACGGAAACGGCAGGCGGCGGCGCCTGGCGGTGGCCAACGGTACCCGAGCCTCCTTCTGTTGCGTTGCTTGCCAGCGTACAGTTGTCCCTGGTCCGTGAACCGTCGCCTTCCGACGTGCCCGCCGCTCGCGGAGTGTTCCGACGTCACAAGGAGGCCTGGCTCGTGAAGACGATCTGGAAGGGGGCGATCTCCTTCGGGTTGGTCACCATCCCCGTCCGGGTGTATGGGGCCACCGAGGCGAAGAGCCTCCGCTTCAACCAGCTGCACGAGCCCGACGGCGGCCGGATCCGCTACAAGCGGGTGTGTTCGGTCGACGGTGAAGAGGTCGACTACTCCGAGATCGTCAAGGGCTACGAGTACGAGAAGGACCACTACGTCACCCTGACCGACGAGGAGCTGGACTCGCTCCCGGTGGCCTCGGCCAAGGCCATCGAGATCGAACGGTTCGTCGAGGCCGAGGAGATCGACCCGATCTACTTCCAGAAGGCCTACTACCTGGTGCCCGAGGGCACCGGGGTCAAGGCCTACCACCTGCTGCGCGAGGCCATGGCCGACGACGGCAAGGTCGCCCTGGCCAAGGTCGCCTTCCGCGACAAGGAGCACCTGGCCACCCTGCGGCTCCGCGACAACGTGTTCGTGCTGGAGACGATGTACTGGCCGGACGAGATCCGTGAGCCCAAGTTCGACGTCCTGGACGAGTCGGTCGAGCTGCGGCCCCAGGAGATCCGCATGGCCCGCAGCCTGATCGACAGCCTCACCGACGCCTTCCAGCCCGAGGAGTTCACCGACGACTACCGGGCGGCGCTCGAGGAGCTGGTCCAGAGGAAGATCCAGGGTGAGGAGATCACCTACACCGAAGAGGCCGAGCCTTCCAAGGTGGTCGACCTGATGGAGGCGCTGAAGGCGAGCGTCGAAGCGGCCAAGGCCGGCAAGCCGGCCCCCGAGCCCAAGACGACCAGCCGGCGGCGCAAGAAGGCGGCAGGCGAGTAGGCCAGCAGGCGAGGAGCAGGCGTCCCGGTCCCGGGGCGTCGTGGGGG
>DASUPQ010000777.1 GCA_036280995.1 Actinomycetota bacterium
TTGCCCCCCGGCTGCGCGAGGTCGGCCTGTTCGTCTCGGTCGGCAACGGCCAGCCCGGCCCGCTCGACGGACCGACAACCAACGGGCAGCTCCAGCAGATCGAGCAGGCCCTGTACCCCCAGAACCTCGCGTTCGTGGAGCGGCTGGGTCAGCTCGGCATCCCCGTCCGGTTCGACAACTACGGCCCAGGCATCCACAACTGGCCCTACTGGCAGCGGGAGCTGCACCGGTCGCTGCCCCTGCTGCTGGGGGCCCTACAGCGCCCAGCCGCAGCACCAACCAGCCCGACACCGCAGCACAGCACCCCACCGCACCCCGGCGACCCGGCCGATCGCACCGAGCGGCTGCTGGCCGCGGCCCGCGTCGCCCTGGTCGCCGCCCTCACCGCCCTGGTGCTGGCCATCGCCGCCCTCGCCTACGTCGTCTCCTTCGAGGCCATCCGCGCCTTCGCCATCGAGACCGCCGCCTTCCCCCCCGAGCTGGCCTGGTCGGCGCCGCTGCTGGTCGACTCCTTCACCACCGCCGCCAGCCTGGTCATCCTCTGGCGCTACCTGCGCGGAGACGCCTGGCGTGACCCCTGGTATGCCTGGACCCCTGGCCGCCGCCGCCACTGCCGTCTCGATCGCCCTCAACGTCGCCCACGCCCCCGACCGGCTGGCCGCCCAGCTGTTCGCCGCCCTGCCCCCGGTCGCCCTGCTGGGAGCGCTGGAGCTGCTGATGAGCGTGGCCCGCACCGGCCTGCCGCACACCAGCCGCACACCAGGCGCGGCGGTCGGGACCGGCGCGGCCGCCCCCGCGCTTGACCTCGCGGGCGCCAACGGCCACCGCAGCCCGACCACACTCGCCCTGCTGCAGGACCGCACACCGGGTGCGGACCAGGAACCAGCGGCCGCAGCGGATGCGCGCCAGCAGATGCGGGCGCTCAGGCGGCCCGTCCGTGACCGCGGCCGAGGTCGTGGCGGTGACCGGCCGCAGCCGCCGCCGCGCCCATGAGTTGCTGCGGGACGCCCGCACCGAGCAAGGGTGAGCGCCGAGGCCCTGCTCAGCACGGGAGGCGGTCGGGATCCAGTCGATACACCAACGACCCGCGGCGATCGGCGACCCAGACGGCGCCGCCGCCAACGGCCAGCTCGCCCAGGGCGGGCTGCAGGGTCATGGCTGCGGGGAGCCGCTCTGGGTCGATGCACTCCAGCGCCCCGCCAACGGTGTCCGGCTCGGTGATCAAGACGGCACCGGCGGCGGCGGCCAGGCCGATCGGGAGGCCAGTTGGGACGATCTCGCGGACACGGCCGGTGGCGGCGTCGATCCGGGCCACCCCACCAGCGATCTCAACAATCGGGTTGGTCGTTGGGCCACCGACCCAGATCGCCCCGTTGCCGACCGCCACCCGGTCGGCATAAAGGTCGAGCCGAATGGCCCCAAGCAGCCGGTTGGTGGCCGCCTCGATCCGGGCCACGCCATCGCCGCCGGCAGCGACCCAGACGCTCCCGCCGGCGACCGCAATGCCCGCGGGACTTCCAGGGCGAAGCTTGATCACCGCGACCACCCGGTTGCTGGCCAGATCGATGCGGGCCACCGCACCGCGACCGGTACCAACCCATCCGGCACCCGCGCCGACTGCCACCAGCGACGGCAGGAAGCGGCGATCACCGGCCCCGAACTGGAACGGCAGCGGACCGAGCTTGATCCTGGCAACGACTCGGCCGGTCCCGGGGTCAAGGCGCACCACCTCATCGGTGTCGGGATGCACCACCCAGATCGTCCCTGCCCCGACCGCCAGGCCAGCCGGATTCGGCCCCCCGGCTGGGAAGCGGGCGACGACTCGGTTGGAGTGCGGATCGACCCGCACGACCTGGCCGTCTCGCCACGCGCCGACCCATAGGCTGCCGGCGCCGAACACCAGCGGGCCACCGCCATGGCCGACCTCGATCTGCGCTGTCGCCCAGCGATCCGGCAGGGGGAGCTGCTGGGGCGGCGCCGGTGTCGTGGTGGGCGTCGGCTGCGACCGTGACACCGGCGCTTGGGGGCTGGTGATGCGCCCCACCACGGCGAGCACTGCGACCGCCCCGAGCACGGCGGCACCGACGCGCAGCACCTCACGCTGTGAGGCCATAGGGTCGACCTCGCCGGTTCCCAGCCCACAGCGCCATCGGCGACACGCCATCCAGAGGCCGAGCGGCCCATCTGCTTCCTACAAGGCCATCCTACGACGAGCGGCTGCCCCTCTCGAAGCTTCACCCTGGCCGC
>DASUPQ010000778.1 GCA_036280995.1 Actinomycetota bacterium
CGGCGGGGGCCCGCCGGGCGGCGCGGTACATGGTTACGACCTCGTCCACGGTGGTGGCGTCGGTGGGGGCCTTGTCGTCGCGCCAGCGGCCGGTGAAGCGGGGGAACCGCAGGGCCAGGCCGGCGTCCTCCTTGAGCAGCCCCCACCCGGCGGTGTGGTGGGGCGACAGGGTGATCTCGGCGGCCAGCACCTCGACCACCAGGGTGGGCTCGAACCACACGTCGGCGTGCCAGCGTGAGTCCACCCTGGCCGGCCGCTGCGCCCGCACCAGCGGCGCCATCCGGGCCGGCAGCGCGGCCAGCTCGGCGTCGGAGAAGCCGGTGCCGCACTTGCAGATCGTCTGGAACCGGTCGCCGGCCGGGTCGTAGACGCCGAGCAGCAGCGCCCCGTACATCCCGGCGCGGCGGCCCCGTCCGGCCAGGCCGCCGACCACGACCAGGTCAAGGGTGTCGGTGAGCTCGCTGCGGTAGTCGCGCTTGAGCTTGATCCACTGCCAGCCCCGGGCCCCGGCCTGGTACTGCGCCGTCGGGGCGACCGACTTGCAGATCACCCCCTCGCAGCCCTCGGCCACCGCCTGCTCGAACACCCGCTCCATGGCCGCCTCGTCGCCGACCTGCTCGGCGGTGGCCAGCCGCAGCCGCGCCGACGGCGTGATCGCCTCGGCCAGCCGGGCGCGCCGCTCCAGGTAGGGCAGGCGGGTCAGGTCGGTCCCGTCGGCGTACAGCAGCTCGAAGCAGAACATGCTCACCGGGAAGTCCTTGGTCGCCTCGGCGATGCCGTACTTGCGGCGGCGGAACATCACGTCCTGGAAGGGGCGCAGTTCGCCGGAGGCCGGGTCGAAGGCCACCACCTCGCCCTCCAGGATCACCTCGCGCGGCTTCAGGCTCTCGGAGAGCAGCTGCACCACCTCGGGGAACTGGGTCGAGACCCGGTCCAGCCGCCGCGTGTACAGCTCAAGGGCGCCGTCGGCGGTGCGGTGGGCCTGGACCCGGATCCCGTCGTACTTGTACTCGGCCGCGCACGACCCGCCCAGCTTGGCCAGGATCTCGGCCGGTTCGCCGAGGCGCTGGGCCAGCATCGGCCGCACCGGGTTCCCGGCCCGCACCTCCATCGCCTCGACCGCGGCCAGGCCCTCGGTGACGAGCGTGGCCGCGACCAGGCCGAGGTCGGAGCAGATGTTGTAGGCCCGCTCCAGGACCGGTCGCTGCTTGCGGCCGCCGGCGTGGACCTCGGCCAGGGCGTCCAGGATGGTGGCGGTCCCGATCCCCAGCCGCAGGTTGGCCGTGACCGTGCGCAGCAGGTAGCGGGCCTCCAGCGGCGTGGCCTGCCGGAGCAGGCCGACCAGTCCGGCCAGCTTGCGGCCCTGGGAGCCGGTGCCCTGGGCCTCGGCGATCTCGTGCAGGCCCTCGAACACCCGCTCCACGGCAAGGGTGGCCGGCCGGCCGGGCTCCAGCTCCTCCAGCAGCTGTTCGGCGGTCAGGCCCAGGTCGCCGGTGTCCCGGGCGCCGGCCAGGACCTGCTCGACGGGCGCGCCGGCGGCCTCGGCGACCGCCCGGGCGGCCAGCCGGTCGGCCATCCCCAGCTCGACCCCGGCGAAGTCGGGCGCGATCTGCCCCTGGCAGAGCAGCGCCACCGTCGGCAGCAGCTCGTCCGGGGTCTCCCGGAAGAGCTCGGCCAGCCGCCCGATCAGCTCCAGCCGCGCGCTGGCGGCCTCCAGGTCCCGGTAGGCCTCGGCGAGGATCTCGTACCTCATGCGGGGGCGTCCGGGGTGGGGGTGCGGCGTTCCTCCCAGTCGACCCAGGTGGTGCCGGTGGCGGCGACGTAGCCGTCGACGGCCGTGCCGACGGTGGGGAAGAAGTGGTCGGCGCCGACGGCGTCGAACAGGCCGTAGCGCCGCAGCCGGTCCTTGACCGGGCCCTTGAGCTCAGCGAAGGCGAGGGTCACGTGCTCATTGTGCAGCTCTTCGAGCAACTCGTGGAGGGTGCCGGCGGCGGTGGTGTCGATGTCGGTGATGGGCTCGGCGGCGACCACCACCCAGCGGACGGGGTGGATGGCCTCGGTGACCAGCCGGCGGACCCGGCGGCGGAAGTAGCCGGCGTTGGCGAAGAACAGGGGCGCGTCGAAGCGGTAGAGGAGCAGGCCGGGGATGAGCCGGGCGCTGGGGTGGCGGTCGATGTCGTGGTAGCCCTTGAGCTCGTCCTCGCGGCCCAGGACGGCGTCGTGGGGGCGCCAGGCCCGGCGGACGAAGTCGCCCAGCGAGAGCACGATGGCCACGAAGATGCCGACCAGCACCCCGAGCAGGGCGACCCCGAGGAAGGCGGCCAGCCAGAGAACGAACTCGGAACGGCGGACCTGGTACAGGCGCCGGACCCCGGCCATGTCGATCAGGCCGATGGCGGCGGTGATCACGATCGCGGCCAGCATCGGCAGGGGGAGGTTGCGCAGCAGGCCGGGGGCGAACACCAGCAGCAGGGCGATGGCGACGGCGCCGACCAGGGGGGTGAGCTGGGAGCGGGCGCCGGCGGCCACGGCCACCGGGGTGCGGGAGGCGCTGCTGGAGATGGCGAAGCCCTGGAACAGGCCGGAGGCCAGGTTGGCGGCGCCGAGGGCGCGCAGCTCCTGGTCGGGGTCGACCTCCTCGTTGCGCTGGGAGGCCAGCGACTGCGACAGCACGGTGGTGTCGGCCACCGCGACCAGGGCGATGCCCAGGGCGCCGCTGAACAGCGCCCCCAGGTCGGCCAGCTCGAAGGCCGGGAAGGCCAGGGTCGGCAGGCCCTGGGGGAGCACGCCGAGGACCTGCACGCCCTCGGTGTCAAGGTCGAACAAGGTCACGGCGGCGATGCCGACGAGCACGGCCACCATGACCCCGGGGACGGTCCGCCAGAGCCGGCGCATGACGACGATCACCACGATCCCGGTCACCCCGACGGCCAGGGCGGCCCGGTTCACCCGCCCGTCGGCCACCCCCTGGACGAAGTCGCGGATCTCGGTCAGCAGACCCCGGCCCTCGATCGAGAAGCCGCACAGCCGCGGGAGCTGCCCGACCAGGATGGTGGCGGCGATGCCGCACAGGTAGCCGACCTGCACCGGCCGCGACAGCAGCTCGGTCACGAACCCCAGCCTGGCCGTGCCGGCGAGCACGATGATCAGCCCGGTCAGGATGGACAGGGCGCCGGCCAGGGCGACCGCCGTCTCCGGGTCGTCGCCCCCCAGGGGCAGGATCACGGCCGCGATGACCGCCGCCAGCGACGAGTCGGGCCCGAGCACCATCACCCGCGACGGCCCGAAGATGGCGTAGGCGACCAGCGGCACGATGGTCGCGTACAGCCCGGTGATGGGCGGCAGCCCGGCCGCCTGGGCGTACCCCATGCCCACCGGCACCAGCAGGGCGGTCAGCACCAGCCCGGCCATCAGGTCGCTGGCCAGCCAGGGGCGCTGGTACTCGCGCAGCGTGCGCAGCCCCGGCACCCACCGCTCGATCCCCTTCGCCGGCCGGGCGGTCACCTGCCCGGGGCCGTCGACCCGCGCCACGCCCGCTCCCCGCCGTCCACCACCTGGAGTACGAGCCTACTTGGTCGCCAGGACGTACCGGAAGACGTTGTCCTGGCGCAGCCGCGGCTCGAACAGCCTCGCCCAGGCGCCGTGCTCCCGGTCCAGGGGGCGGTCAACGCCCAGCTCCGGGCCGAGCTCGGCGCCGCGCCCGTGGTCGCCCTGACCGTCGGCGGCCAGCAGCTCGCCTCGGTCGCTGTCGACCGCTACGGGCTGCTCCGGCTGGCACGCCGCCCCATCTCCCGCCGCCGTCTGCTCGGGGTCGCCGTCCTGCTCGCCGGGGTCGCCCTGCTCACCCTGGCATGAGACGGCGTGCGGGCTCAGTGGGGGTAGTCGCCGAGGCCCTGCGCGAGCAGGGCGAACGCGTCTTCGCTGAGCCTGCGGACGTCGGCGGCGAGCCGGGTGGGCTCCTCGTCGGCCAGGACCCGGCGGCGGGTGTAGTCGAGCAGCGCGCGCTGGACGCCGATGAGGGCGTTCGCCGCGACCTGGGGACGGAGGTCGTCGGCCGGGGCGCCGGTCTCGGCGGCGAGCCGGGCGGCCAGGGCCTCGGCGTTGCGGGCGAACGCCTGCTGCTCGCGAGCCTGCAGGGCCGGGCTGGCGGCGATCACGCGGTTGACGGTCCGCAGCCGCTCCAGCGCCTGGAGATCACCGGCCTCCACCTGGGCGAGCAGCCCACCGGAGGACAGCAGGTGACGCCGGAAGGCCACCAGCACCGGCTCGCCCGCCGCCCGGGTGGCGACGGCGTCGACCAGGTGGGCCCCGAAGGCCTCGAGCCGGAAGAAGAAGAGGTCCTCCTTGGCCGGGAAGTAGTTGAACACGGTGGCCACCGCGACCTCCGCCTGGCGGGCGACCTCGGCGACCGTCACCTGCTCGAAGCCCCGGTCGGCGAACAGCCGCCACGCGGTGTCGGCGATCAGCCGCCGTGTCCGCTCCTTCTTGCGCTCGCGCAGTCCCAGCTCCATGTCAGGCGCAACATAGCACGATTCCTGGTTCTGCTCTATCTTTGGAGTGAGTCTAAGAAAGGAGCGAGCTGTGAAGGTCCGCGTCGCCCAGGCCATCACCATCGTCCTGTTCGCCCTGGTCATGGGGGTGTTCTGGGGCACCTGGTTCTCCCTGAGCCGGACCATGGGCCGGCTTTCGCCCGAGACCTTCCTCGCCGTCGGCCACGAGATGATCCGGAACCTGGGGGTGCCGATGGCCATCCTCCTGCCCCTCGCCCTGCTCAGTGCGCTGGTCACCCTGGCCCTGCAGCGGTCCGGCGGGCGCACGGCGGCGTTCTGGTGGATGGCGGCCGGGTTCCTGCTCATGGTCGCGGCGCTGGTGATCACCCTGGCCGTCGAGGTCCCGATCGACAACCAGATCGAGACCTGGACGGCGGCCACCCTGCCCGGTGACTGGCGGTCGATCCAGACCCGCTGGGAGCTGTGGCACACCATCCGCACCTTCTTGTCGATCGCCGCCGTGGTCGCGGCCACGATCAGCGCCACGGTCAGTTCCGTTCGAGACGCCGTCGCCATCCGTGCCTAGCCTGACCGTCAACGAGACGAGGAGGAGGAACCGATGACCGCTGCAGCCTCCCGCCGGCCCGCCGTCCCCGTGACCGCCACCGGCGGGATGCGCGTCAGCCTCAACCTGACCAGCTACTCCTGGCCCGGCGGCCCCGGTGCGGAGCTGGCGCGGCTGGCCGGCGCCGCCGAGGAGGCCGGGGTCGACACCGTCTGGGTGCCCGACCACCTGCTCCAGGCCGACCCGACCGCCGGCCCCGGCGACACCGAGATGCTGGAGGCCTACACCACCCTGGGGTTCCTGGCCGCCCAGACCGAACGGGTCCGGCTCGGCACCATGGTCACCGGCGTGACCTTCCGGCCCCCGGCCTTGCTGGTCAAGGCCGTCACCACCGTGGACGTGCTCTCGGGCGGGCGCGCCTGGCTGGGGATCGGCGCCGGCTACCACGGCGAGGAGGCCGATGCCATGGGCCTGCCCCTGCCCCCGGTGGCCGAGCGGTTCCAGCGGCTGGAGGAGACGCTCCAGATCGCGGCCCGGATGTGGGCCGGCGACGACACCCCGTTCGCCGGCCGCCACTACCGGCTGGGGCGGCCGGTGGGCAGCCCGCCGCCCACCCAGCGTCCCGGGCCACCGATCCTGGTCGGAGGCGCCGGCGAGCGCAAGACCCTGCGGCTGGTCGCCCGGTATGCCGACGCCTGCAACCTGTTCGACATCCCCGACGGCGGCCGCACCGTCACCCACAAGCTCGCGGTCCTGGCCAGGCACTGCGCCGACCTCGGCCGCCCCTACGAGGAGATCGAGAAGACCCTCAGCACCCGGCTGGAGGCCGGGGAGCCCGCCGACGCGTTCGTCGCCCGTTGCCGGGAGGCGGCCGCGCTCGGCATCGAGCACGTGGTCGTCCTCACCCCGGGTCCGTGGACCCGGGACCGGCTGGCCGTGCTCGCCGAAGCCATCCCTGTCGTTGGGGAGCTTCCGGTCGCCCGGGCGGCAGCGACCCGGCGTAAGGTCCGGGCATGGACGGAAGGTCGGGGCGGTGGAGGCGAGAGCACCTTCCCGCGTGGCTGATCGATGCCGGATTGTCGGTGGCCCTGGCGGTCGCGATCACGGTCGCGATCAGCGTCGGGGCGGACCAGGGCGCTCCGCCCGACGCGTTCGCCTACGGGCTCGGGCTGACCATCGCCGCCCTGGCGCTGCTCCGGCGACGGTGGCCCCTGCCGGTGCTGCTCGCGTCCGCGGCGATCCTCGTGTTCTACAACCAGTTCGACTATCCGGGGCTGTTCGCCGCCGTGCCGCTCTCGGTCGCGCTGGCCACCGCCTGGGCGGCCGGTTACCGCGTCTGGGCGCTGGCGGTCGTCCTGTGGTTCGGTGGTTCACCACTCGTGTGGTTCGCCCTGTACGCCCCGCAGGCGCTGCCCGAGGAGTCGGCCACCCGGCTGCTCAACAGCGCCGTCTCCGACCTCGCGCTGCTGGCCGCCGTGCTGCTGCTCGGGGAGGCGGTGCGCACCCGGCGCGCCCTGGACCGGGAGCACCGCCTGCTGGTGGCCGAGCAGGACCGCTCCGAGCGGCTCCTGCTCAACGTCCTCCCGGCACCGGTCGCCGACCGGCTCAAGCAGGACGAGGCCGTGATCGCCGACCGGTTCCCGGAGGTCACGGTGCTCTTCGCCGACCTGGTCGACTTCACCCGCAGCAGCGACCAGAGCAGCCCGGAGCGGGTGGTGCAGGTCCTGAACGACCTGTTCACCGCCTTCGACCGGCTGGCCCGGCGCCACGGGCTGGAGAAGATCAAGACCATCGGGGACGCCTACATGGTGGCCGGCGGGCTGCCCGAGCCCCGGCCCGACCATGCCCAGGCGGTGGCCGAGATGGCCCTGGCCATGCGGGAGGAGGCCAGCCGGCATGCCGACCCGGCGGGCCAGCCGCTCCAGGTCCGCATCGGGATCGACACCGGCCCGGTGGTGGCCGGGGTGATCGGCACCACCAAGTTCAGCTACGACCTGTGGGGCGACACCGTGAACACCGCCAGCCGCATGGAGTCGCACGGGGTCGAGGGCTGCATCCAGGTGACCGAGCGGACCTACCGGCGGCTCCGCGACCGCTACCGGTTCCAGCGGCGGGGACCGATCCAGGTCAAGGGCAAGGGAGAGCTGGTCACCTACCTCCTGCTCGGAGGACCCCAGGTCAATTCCGTTCAAGACGGCGGCGCCGCTTCCTAACCTGGCCGAAGGTGAGTTCCGCTAAGCAAGGAGGAGCGATGCAGGGGCGGTCAGGGCCGTTCTGGGACGGGGTCGAGGGACGGGCGCCGATCCCTCCGGCGGCGGCGACCCTCGGCTTCGAGTTCATCGACGCCGACGTGGAGGCGGGCACCATCGAGGTGGCGTTCGCGGCCACCGAGGCGTTCACCAACCCGGCCGGCAACGTGCTCGGCGCGTTCCTGGCCGCGATGCTGTTCGACACCGTCGGCCCGGCCCTGCTGGCCACCCTGGAGCCCGACCAGTTCCAGTCGACCCTCCAGCTCAATGTCAGCTTCCTGCGGCCGGTCCGCCCGGGCCGGCTGATCGGCCAGGGCCGGGTCGTCCACCGCGACGGGGACCTGGTGTTCCTGGAGGCGTCGCTGCTCGACGGCGACGAGGCGGTCGTCGCCACCGCCACCGCGACCGCCCGGGTGATCCCGCTGGGCCAGGCACCGGCCGCGGCCTGACCTCGGCCGATCCGACCAAGGAGAAGGTATCGATGGCCAAGATCGTGCTCGACATGCCGATCACCTTCGTCACCGCCGCCGACGCACCGGGGGTCACCCACGTGCGCGATCGCGTCTGCCCGAAAGCATGAACGGCCATCTGCTCGGCGAGCCGCCTGGAGGGTCGGTCGCCTGGTCGGAGGAGTTCGACGGGGCCGCGGGCCAGCCGGTGAGCCCTGCCACCTGGCGGCCTGAGGTCGGCGGGCACGGCTGGGGCAACCAGGAGCTGCAGTACTACACCGACGGCACCGAGAACGCCGCGCTCGACGGAAGCGGGAACCTCGCCATCACCGTCCGGCGACCGGACCCGCGGCAGCGGCAGCGCCGATTCGGCGGCTGCGAGTACACCTCCGCCCGACTGATCACCAAGGACCGGGCCGCGTTCTCCTACGGTCTGGTGCAGGCCCGGATCCGCCTGCCGCGGGGCCGGGGCGTCTGGCCCGCCTTCTGGATGCTCGGCCAGAACATCGACGAGGTCGGATGGCCGGCATGCGGCGAGATCGACGTCATGGAGAACTTCGGCGACGACCCGGCAACCGTCCACGGCACGGTCCATGGGCCGGGGTACGCCGGCCATGCGGGGATCACCGCGTCGCACACCGCCGACGCCAGCCTCGCCGACGACTTCCACGTGTACTCGGTCCACTGGGAGCCCGACCGCATCCGCTGGTACCTCGACGACGAGCTCTACCGCACGCTGACCCCCGACGACCTCCACGGCAATCCCTGGGTCTTCGACCACGACTTCTTCCTGCTCGTCAACGTGGCCGTGGGTGGGACCTTCTCGCGGCGCCCCGACAGCTCGGCGTCGTTCCCGACGACGATGCTCATCGACTACATCCGCGTCTCTCATTGAATGGCGCCTGCGCCGACGACCACGGAAGGAGCCGACACCGAAATGCAACCACCAGCCGACATGAACCTACCGGCGGTCGTCTCGCCGCAGGAGTGGGAGGCCGCGCGCGAGGAACTGCTGGTGAAGGAGAAGGAGCTGACGAGAAGGGAACCGCGATCATGAAGCTCACGACCACCACGATGGTCACCGTCGACGGCGTGATGCAGGGACTCGGCGCGCCGGACGAGGACCGCAGCGGCGGATTCGAGCGTGGCGGATGGGTTGCGCC
>DASUPQ010000779.1 GCA_036280995.1 Actinomycetota bacterium
GGGGCCGCTGCCGGTGCTGCTCGACCCCTACGGCGGGCCGCACCACCGCCAGGTGCTGGCCGCCCGCGACCGCTACCTGGTCGCCCAGTGGTTCGCCGACCAGGGCTTCGCCGTGCTGGTCGCCGACGGGCGCGGCACCCCGGGCCGCGGCCCGGCCTGGGAGCGGGCGGTCTGGCGCGACCTGGCCGGCCCCGTCCTCGACGACCAGGTGGAGGCGCTCCTGGCCGTGGCCGCCGACCACCCCGAGCTCGACCTGGGCCGGGTGGCCATCCGCGGCTGGTCGTTCGGCGGCTACCTGGCCGCCCTGGCCGTGCTGCGCCGCCCCGACGTGTTCCACGCCGCCGTGGCCGGCGCCCCGGTGACCGACTGGCGCCTCTACGACACCCACTACACCGAACGCTACCTGGGCCACCCGGCCGCCGACCCCGACCCCTACCGGCGCAGCTCCCTGCTGGCCGACGCGGCCAAGCTGGAGCGGCCCCTGCTGCTCGTCCACGGCCTGGCCGACGACAACGTGGTCGCCGCCCACACCCTGCGCCTGTCCGGCCTCCTGCTCGCCGCCGGCCGCCCCCACAACGTCCTCCCCCTGTCCGGCGTCACCCACCTGGCCGTCCAGGAGGCGGTCGCCGAGAGCCTCCTCCACCTCCAGCTCGCCTTCCTGCGCGACGCCCTCGGTCTCAGCTGAGCGCCCAGGCCCCGGTCGGCCAGCCGGGCCGCCTCGACCACGTCCCCGGGCGCGAACAGCCGCCGGAGCTCCTCCAGAGCGTGCCGCCTCGTGTCGTCGCCGAGCCGGTGTCGACCACCCGCAGCCGGTCGCCTGGCCCGACCAGCAGGTTGGCCAGCGGGGAGGAACTCGACAGAGGCGGCCGCTCCCGCATCAGGTCGTCACCTGATCGGCCACTGGACCTCGGTCCGGAGGTCGGCCTCGGCGACCTGACCGGGGTCGTTGAGGTAGACCTCGCGGGGGCCGCCGGCCAGCTCGTGGCCGTGGTCCTGGATCCAGCCGGAGACGGTGTGGTAGGCGGGGCCGATCTCGGCGTAGGGGCCGCGGTGGAGGGTGACGGCGGCCGGGCCGGCGGGGAGCTCGGTGCCGTAGACCTGGCCGGTGCCCTCGAACGGGGCCGCCACCGGGAAGCAGATCTCGATCGGGGCGGCGGTCTCCTCGTCCAGCACCTGGTCGGCGTGGTAGACGACCTGCAGCGGCCCGGCCGGCTCGATCCCGCGGGCTCCCAGCTCGGCCAGGAGCTGGTGGACCCCGGCGCTGATCGCGGACGAGATCTCGCGGAGGTTGCTGGTGGTGCGGGTCGCGGCCACCGGCTGGGCCGGCAGCTCGCGGACGGTCACCTCGTACGGCATGACGTCCTCCCTGTCCAGGAGCCGTTCGAGGAACGCGAGCATGCGCCGGTGCTCGGCCAGGCGCGCCTCCAGCCGTTGCCGGTGCCGGTGCAGCCGCTTGGCCGTCAGCTCGCCGGCGTCGGAGGCCAGCAGCTCGGCGATCTCCTCCAGCGGCATCTCCAGCGACCGCAGGATGCGGATGGCCTCGGCCTGGTTGGCCTGGGCCGGCCGGTAGTAGCGGTAGCCGGAGGACGGGTCGACGAACGCCGGCCGGAGCAGGCCGAGCTCGTCGTAGTGGCGCAGCGCCTTCACCGACAGCCGGGTCGCCTTGGAGAAGCGCCCGATCGGCAGCAGGTCGTCCACCTCGCGTCCCTCCCTTCCGCGGACCAGGCTGGACGCTCCCCCGACAGGAGGGTCAAGCGGCCAGCTCGGCCAGCTGGCGGAGCTGGGCGGCCCGCTCCTCATGGGTCCAGGCGGTGGGGGCGGCGACCAGGGTGCCGACGCCGGCCTCGCGGTGGGCGGCCAGGCGCTCGCGGACCCGGGCGGCCGGGCCGCACAGGGTCACCAGGTCGATGAGCTCGTCGGGGAGGGCGGCCATCGCCTCGGGGCGGTTGCCGGCCAGGTAGTGCTCCTGGACCTCGCGGGCGGCCGCCTCGAAGCCGTAGCGGCTGGCCTGCTCGGTGTAGAAGTTGCGCTCCCGCGAGCCCATGCCGCCGATGTACAGGGCCAGGAACGGGCGCATGGTGTCGCGGGCCGCGGCCAGGTCGTCGGAGATGTGGACCTGGACGTTGGGGGCGACGTCGAAGCCGTCCAGGTCGCGACCGGCCCGGGCCGCCCCGGCGGCCAGGTGCTCGCGGAACCCGCCGGCGTGCTCGGGCGAGAACAGGAACCCGAGCCAGCCGTCGGCCACCTCCCCGGCCAGGGCCAGGTTCTTCGGTCCCATGGCGCCCAGGTAGATGGGCAGGCGCGGCTGGGCCGGGGTGATGGTGAGCTTGAGCGCCTTGCCGGGGCCGTCGGGCAGCGGCAGCTCCAGGGTCTCGCCCTGGTAGGCGACCCGCCGCCGCTCCAGGGCCATGCGGACCACGCTGACGTAGTCGCGGGTCCGGGCCAGCGGACGGGCGAAGCGCTGCCCGTGCCAGCCCTCGGCGACCTGGGGGCCGGACAGCCCCAGCCCGAGCCGGAACCGGCCCCCCGACAGCTGGTCCAGGGTGGCCGCGGTCATGGCCGTCATGGCCGGGCTGCGGGCCGGGATCTGGAACACGGCCGACCCCAGGTTGATGGTGGTCGTCTGGGCGGCCAGCCAGGCCAGCACGGTGGCCGCGTCCGACCCGTAGGCCTCGGCCACCCAGGCCGAGTCGTAGCCGAGCCGCTCCGCCTCCTGGACCAGCGCCAGCTGCTCCCCCGCGGTCGTCCCGGCTCCGAAGTAGCCGAGCATCACCCCGAGCCGCACCTGCCCGCTCCTTCCCCTTGCCGATGTCCCCGGCGGGAGCTTAGCGGCCGGTGACCTCCCGGGCGAAGGTCTCGAAGGCGTTGACGTAGCGGGCCACGTCCTCGTCGGTGTGCTGCACCGACAGGGTCCACTGCTCGTCGATGCCCGGGGTCATGAACACGCCCTGGGTCATCTCGTACAGCCACGACAGGTACGACAGCTCCTCGTCGACCCCGTCGCCGTCGAAGCCGGCGTACGCGCGGTAGTCGCGCAGCCGCTCGGGGGCGTACATGACCGCGCCCTTGCCGCCGACCCCGGTCGTGTAGCAGGGCAGGTCGTAGGTGTCGATGACCCGCTGGCAGCCGGCCAGCTGGGCGTCGTTGAGCCGGTTCAGCTCCTTGTAGGCGTCCTCGGTGAGGACCTCGGTGAGGGCGACCAGCCCGGCCCGAGCGCACAGCGGGTTGCCGTTGAAGGTGCCGAGCTGGGGCACGCCGTCCTTGGCGATCTCGGCCATCAGCTCGCCCCGGCCGCCGAACCCGCCCAGGGGGGTGCCGCCGCCGACCGCCTTGGCGAAGCACTTGAGGTCGGGGGCGACCCCGTAGACCTCCTCGGCGCCGCCGTAGGCGATGGTGGCGCCCGTCTTGACCTCGTCGAAGATGAGGATGACGCCGTGGCGGCTGCAGATCTCGCGGACCGCCTCCAGGTAGCCGGGCTCGGGGTCGATGATGCCGACGTTCATCATCACCGGCTCCATGATCATGCCCGCGACCTCGCCGGCGTTGGCGGCCAGCAGCCGGTCCAGCGCCTCGGCGTCGTTGTAGGGGACGATCAGGGTCAGCTCGGTCACGGCCTTGGGGGTGCCGGAGCCGAACTCGACGCTGGCCGGGGTCTCCCGCGGCCCCATCTTGTCGCGGCTGGGACGGATCGAGACCAGCACCGACTCGTGGTGGCCGTGGTAGGAGCCCTCGATCTTGACGATCTTGTCGCGGCCGGTGACCCCGCGGGCCAGCCGGATGGCGTCCATGGTGGCCTCGGTGCCGGAGTTG
This sequence comes from Actinomycetota bacterium, assembly GCA_036280995.1. NCBI lineage: Bacteria > Bacillati > Actinomycetota > Actinomycetota bacterium. The sequence goes on from DASUPQ010000779.1 coordinate 3,811, forward strand.
GTGAAGCGCATCTGGTCGATCTTGAAGCGCCGGCAGAGCTCCTCGGCCAGCAGGGTGGTCTCGGCCACCGGCTGGGCGAAGTGGGTGCCGATGGCCGCCCGCTCGGACAGGGCCTCGACGATCCTGGGGTGGCTGTGGCCGACGGCCATCACCCCGAAGCCGTTGTGGTAGTCGGAGTACTCGTTGCCGTCGACGTCCCAGACGCGGCTGCCCTTGGCCCGCTCGAAGAAGATCGGGTAGGGCGGGGCGTCCTGGAAGCTGGAGGCGACCCCCAGGGGCAGCGAGGCGAGCGAGCGCTCGCGCCACTCCCGCGACTTGGGGGTGCGCTCGTGGACGAGCTGGGTCCTGGCCTTGGTGAGGCTGTCGATCCGCTCCTGGTCGGGCCGTCGGCCCATGCTGATCACGCTCCTGGACGCTCCGAGGATCTCTTCGTCTTCCGTTGAGACTAGGCTAGACTACTTCGAACTGCGTCACTTGGCAAAGGAATCGGGAGGTAGTTCGTATGCCCAGGACGGCGAAGGTCGACGACCTCGACCGGCGCATCGTGGCCGCCCTGCAACGCGACGGGCGCCGCCCCTTCACCAGCATCGGCAGGGAGCTCGGCCTGTCCGAGGCGGCCGTGCGCCAGCGGGTGGCCCGGCTCCAGGCGGCCGGGATCATGCAGGTGGTGGCCGTGGCCGACCCGATGACCCTCGGCTACCAGGCCATGGCCATGGTCGCCATCTCGGTCGACGGCCGCGCCCTCAAGCAGGTCGCCGAGGCCGTCGGGCGCCTGCCCGAGGTGTCCTACCTGGTCCTGACGGCCGGCTCCTTCGACATGCTGGCCGAGGTGGTGTGCCAGGACAACGACCACCTGCTGCGGCTGCTGTCGGAGGACCTGGCCGGGATCGAGGGGGTCCGGGAGACCGAGACCTTCATGTACCTCCGGCTCCTCAAGGAGGCCTACACCTGGTCGGTGGCCCCGGCCGAGGCCTCGGCCGACGCCGGCTGACCCCGATGCCCGGCCCGCGCCCGCCCCCGGCTGGCGGTTGTGTGACCGCCCCCTCCGGGGGGAAGCTGGGAGATCATGCTGGCATCGCTCACCGGCCTCGGCCTGTCGGCGGCGGCGGGCCTGAACGCCTACATCCCGCTGCTGCTGGTCGGCGTCCTGGCCCGCTACACCGACGTCATCACCCTCCCCCAGCCCTACCAGTGGATCCAGAGCGGCTGGGCCATCGCCATCGTCTCGGTCCTGCTGGTGGCCGAGGAGATCCTCGACAAGGTGGCCGTCGTCGACCACATCAACGACGCCGTCCAGACCTTCGTCCGCCCCACCGTCGGCGGGGTCATCTTCGCCGCCACCACCGCCGCGGCCGAGGTCGACAACTCCACCTGGATGCAGGAGCACCCCTGGGCCGGCATCCTCCTCGGCGCCGTCGTCGCCGGCGTCGTCCACGCCACCAAGGCCACCGCCCGCCCCCTCGTCAACGCCACCACCGTCGGCACCGGCACCCCGGTCGTCAGCGCCGCCGAGGACGCCGCCTCCCTCGGCATGAGCCTGATCGCCGTGTTCATCCCGATCCTGGTCGTGGTCGTCCTGCTCCTGCTCGCCTGGGCGGCGTTCGCCATGTACCGGAGGGTCCGGCGAAGGCGGAGACCGGCGGTGACCGACGGCTGAGACCCAGGGTCAGGGTCGCGAGCTGCTGGACCGTGGTGCCTCCGGGTCAGCGAGGAGGCTCCGGGTTGGTGGGGCGCTTGTCAGGCCATCGGACCGTAGAGGGCGCGGGCGCGGGAGGCCAGGTCCTCGGGGAGGGCGACCAGCAGCGCGGTCGCCTCGGCGCCGACCTCGCCGGATGGCAGCAGCAGGCGGGACCAGGTGCGGACCCGCCTCCCTCTGGTGTCGGTGAGGCCGGCGACCAGGGGGAGGGGGGCGTCGTAGGGGACCTGGGCGCGGTAGCGGACGTCCATGGTGGCGGTGGCGGCCCAGATGCCGGCCAGCAGTATCGACGCATACCCCATGACCTCGTCCAGCGCTGTCGCCGACAGGCCGCCGTGGAGGACGCCGGGGTAGCTCTGGAACTCGGGGCGGGGGTGGAGGGTGGCCAGGACCTGGTCGCCTTCGCGGCGGATGTCGTTCAGGTGCATGCCGATGGGGTTGGCGTCGCCGCAGGCGAAGCAGTGGCGGGCTCCGGCCGGGAGCACGTCGTCGCGGGTCATGGGACCGTCGCCGTCGGGACCGGGCATGGACGCTCCTCGATGGTGGGTGGGCAGGTAGGCTACGCCTGCCGCGAACGTGCGCTCAGGAGGTCTGGTTTGGCTGCCGTCACCGATGACGCTCTGCGCCGGCTGCCCAAGGCCGAGCTGCACATCCATCTCGACGGGTCGTTGCGGCCGGCGACGGTCGAGGAGCTGGCCCGGGAGGTGGGGCTGGTGGCGGCGGACGCGCCCGCGGGGGCGGCGATGGCCAGGGTGCGGGTGACCCGGCGGGCGGGGCTGCTGGAGGCGCTCGCCGGGTTCGAGGTGCTGCTGCCGTTGCTGCAGACCAAGGAGCATCTGGCCAGGGTGACCACCGAGCTGGTCGAGGACCTGGCCGCGGACGGGGTGGTCTACGCCGAGCTGCGGTTCTGCCCGCGGCTGAACACCACCCAGGGGCTGACCGTCGACGAGGTGCTGGCCACGGTCGGGGAGGCGGCCGCCCAGGCCGACGCGGCCAGCGGGACCCGGGTGGTGCTGCTGGCCTGCATGATGGGCGGGGTCGACCCGGAGTGGAACCGGCCGGTGCTGGACGCGGCCATCCGGCGGATCGACTCGGGGGTGGTCGGGATCGACCTGGCCGGGCCGGTCGAGGGCCGGACCCCGGCGTGGGTCGACGCCCACGCGGCCATGTTCGAGCACGCCCGGGCGTCGGGGCTGTGCGTCACCGGCCACGCCGGCGAGGCCGAGCCGCCGGCGGCCATCCGGACCGCGCTGGACCGCTACCTGGCCGACCGGATCGGGCACGCCACCAGCCTGGCCGAGGACCCCGACCTGCTCGCCGAGGTGGTCGAGCGCCGGGTCGTGCTGGAGTGCTGCCCGCGGTCCAACTACTGGACCCGGACCGAGGCCGAGCTGCCCAGCCTGTCCGACCACCCGGTGGGGGGGCTGCTGCGCGCCGGGGCCCGGGTGTGCCTCAACACCGACGACCGGACCCTGTTCGGCAACGACCTGTCCTCGGAGTACCGGGTGGTGGCCGAGGCCCAGGGGCTGGACGACCGGCAGGTGGCGGCCCTGACCGCGAACGCGTTCGCGGGGGCGTTCCACCCGGGCCGGGCCTCGGCCGCCCTGGAGCGGGCCGTCGGCCGGCTCGACGGGGCTTGACCGTTGACCACGACCGAGGCGTTCACCCCGGCCGACCCGGCGTTCGTGGCCGACCCCTACCCGGCGTACGCGCGGCTGCGCGAGGCCGGCCGGGTGCTGTACGACCCGGACAGCGACCACTGGCTGGTTCCCCACCACGCCGACGTCAACGCGCTCCTGCGCGACCGCCGCTTCGGCCGCACCTACCTGCACGTGGCCACCCACGCCGAGATGGGCCGGCCCGAGGAGCCCGAGTACCTGGGGCCGTTCTGGTACCTGATCCGCAACGGCATGCTGGACCGCGAACCCCCCGACCACAGCCGGCTGCGCCGGCTGGTGGCCAAGGCGTTCACCCCACGCATGGTCGAGCGGCTCCGCGACCGCGTCCAGGCCCGGGTCGACCGGCTGGTCGACGGGCTCCAGGAGGCCGGCGGGGGCGACCTGGTGGCCGGGCTGGCCGAGCCGCTGTCGGTGGCGGTGATCAGCGACCTGCTGGGCGTGCCCGAGGCCGACCGGCCGCTGCTGCGGCCCTGGTCGGCCCAGATCTGCGGCATGTACGAGGTCAACCCGACCGAGGAGGCGGGCCGGGTCGCCTCCCGGGCGGCCACCGAGTTCTCCGGCTACCTGCGCGAGCTGTCGCGGGAGCGGCGGGCCCGCCCGGCCGACGACCTGATCACCGCCCTCACCCAGGTGGTCGACGGCGGCGACCAGCTCACCGAGGACGAGCTCATCGGCACCGTGGTGCTGCTGCTCAACGCCGGCCACGAGGCCACCGTGAACTTCACCGGCATCGGCTGGTGGCAGCTGTTCCGCCACCCTGACCAGCTGGAGCTGCTCCGCCGCGAGCCCGGCCTGCTGCCCAGGGCCGTCGACGAGCTGCTGCGCTACGACACCCCCCTGCAGATGTTCGAGCGCTGGGTCCTGGAGGACGTGGAGATCGCCGGGGTCGCCGTGCCCAAGGGGGCCGAGCTGGGGCTGCTGTTCGGCTCGGCCAACCGCGACCCGGCCGTGTTCGCCGACCCCGACCGCCTCGACCTGGCCCGGGCCGACGCCGCCCAGCACCTCAGCTTCGGGGCCGGCGTCCACTACTGCCTGGGGGCGCCCCTGGGCCGGCTGGAGCTCGAGCTGTCGTTCGGGACGCTGCTGCGCCGCCTGCCCGGGATGGCGCCGGCCACCGAGCCGGCGTGGAAGCCGACCTACATCCTGCGGGGCCTGGAGGCGCTCGATGTCACGGCCTGACCCGGAGGCGACCGGCTTCGCCATGTACGGGCCCGAGTTCACCTTCCTGGGGGTGCCGCGGGCCGACCTGGAGGACCCGGCGTCGCTCGAGGGGGCGGACGTGGTCGTGGTCGGCGCCCCCTTCGACGGCGGCACCAGCCACCGGCCCGGGACCCGGTTCGGCCCCTCGGCCATCCGCGGCACCGACTACCTGGGCCACGACGGCTCCCGGCCCTCGCTGGCCCTGGGGGTGGACGCCCTCCAGGACCTGCGGGTGGTCGACGTCGGCGACGTGCTGATGCTGGCCGGCGAGATCGAGCCCGCCCTGGAGCGGCTGGAGCGGGCCGTCCACACCGTGGCCGCGGCCGGGGCGATCCCGGTGGTGCTGGGCGGCGACCACACCATCGCCCTGCCCGACGTGACCGGGGTGGCCCGCCACCACGGCATGGGGCGGGTGTCGGTGGTCCACTTCGACGCCCACGCCGACACCGGCGACACCCAGTTCGGCTCCCTGCTCGGCCACGGCACCCCCATGCGGCGGCTGATCGAGTCGGGCGCGGCCCGCGGCGACCGGTTCCTCCAGCTCGGGCTGCGCGGCTACTGGCCGCCTCCGGACGTGCTCGCCTGGATGGCCGAGCAGGGCATGCGCAGCTTCGAGATGACCGAGATCGTCCGCCGCGGCCTCGACGCCTGCCTGTCGGAGGCGTTCGCGATCGCCGGCGA
>DASUPQ010000780.1 GCA_036280995.1 Actinomycetota bacterium
AGGTGGAAGCAACGCTGCTGGCGACGGCGCCCCGGCTGACCCGCCACCCAGCTACGCGCCGCCGCCCGCAAGGCGGTGCTGGCGGCCGATCCGGCCGACGCGGAGGAGCGGCACCAGACGGCGCGGGCCGGCCGGTTCGTCTCCCCGCCCTGCCCCGAACCCGACGGCATGGCCTCCCTGCTGATCCGGCTACCCGCCGAGGACGCCGCCGCCCTCTACACCGCCGTCGACGCCGCCGCCCGCCACCTCCATCAAGACAGCAGCGGCAGCGGGGACGAGCGGACGTTGGATCAGCTGCGGGCGGATGTGCTGGCCGGGTTGGGCTGGTCCGCGTTGATGTCCGGGCATTTGGGCTGCTGCCGGGACGACTGCAACCACCTCGGGCTACGGCTAGGCACCCGCCGGGGCAGGCCGGTGGCGGTGAACGTGACCGTCGCGTATTCGACGCTGATCGGCGTCGACGACCAGCCCGCCCACCTCGAAGGCTACGGCCCGATCACCGCCGCCGTGGCCCGCCGCATCGCCGCCGACGGCACCTGGCGCCGGCTGCTCACCGACCCCGCCACCGGAGCCGTCCTCGACGTCGGCCGCCAGCGGTATCTGCCGCCGGCGGATCTGGCCGAGCACGTCATCGTCCGCGACCAGACCTGCCGCTTCCCCACCTGCGGCCGGTCGGCCGAGGGCTGCGATCTGGACCACACCATCCCCTGGGAGCACGGCGGTGTCACCGCCGCTCGCAATCTGGGGCCGCTGCACCGGGGTCACCACAACGACAAAACCCACCACGGCTGGAGGCTGCACCAGCCCGAACCCGGCCGATTCGTCTGGACCGCACCCACCGGACACCGGTATCAGGTCGACCCCGAGATCGTCGGACTCCTCCCCCAACCCCCACCGGAAGACCCACCAGCCCGCCCGACACCAGCCGACCCCGACCCACCACCATTCTGAACAGCGGCCGTAGTCACAGGTCGTGGAAGGGTTGCGCGAAGCGGAACTCGCCGGCGATCGCCGGGGAGTACGACGTCAGAAGGCGCACCTGGAAGTTGGGCCCCCATGAGGCGACCGGTGGGGTGATCCCGTACTCCTGTCCCGGTCGGAAGCCGAACCTCGGGTAATAGTCGGCGTGGCCGACCAGGGCGACCAGCGGCTCGTCCAGCGCGTCCGCAGCACCCAGCACGGCGTGCATGAGCGCGCCGCCGATTCCACGACGCTGGCGATCGGCTCGTACACCCACCGGCCCGAGCGCGAGAACAGCCGCGGGCCCGACCTGTGCTCGGGTGCAGACGACGTGGCCGTCGGCGGTCCCGTCCGGGCCGACGGCGACCAGGGAGAGCTCCGGCAGCCAAGCATCACCACCGCGCAGCGCGTCGACCAGGTCGACCTCGACCGGTGGCCGCTCCGGATGCGCGGGATCGGCGAACGCCGACGCGTGGACGGTTCGGATCCCCTCGACGTCGGCCGGAACCTCGCGCCGCACCAGCACGCCGCAACCCTACGATGACCGCGTGACCGTCACCGACACCGCGGCGACCGGCCGGCCGCCCCGGCCGCGGCCATGGGACCGGCTCCCGGTGCCGTCCGAACGGACGCTGCGCCGACTGGCGGTCGCGTCGCTGGTGTATCAGCTGGGGATCGTCGTCACCGGCGGGGCGGTACGGCTGACCGGTTCGGGCATGGGGTGCCCCACGGTTCCGCGGTGTACGGACGAGTCACTGGTGGCCACACCGGAGCTCGGTATCCACGGCCTCATCGAGTTCGGCAACCGCCTGCTCACCTTCGTGCTCGCCGCCATAGCCGCACTGACGTTGATCGCCGTCCTCAGAACCCTCGGCTCCGAACGGCCCCGACGCGACCTGATCGTCCCCGCGGTAGCCCTGGTCGTCGGCATCCCCGCGCAGGCGCTGATCGGCATGGTCACGGTGTGGACCCATCTGAACCCGTGGATCGTCACGCTCCACTTCATGTGCTCAGCCGTCCTGGTGGCCGTGGCCACCGTGCTCGTCCGCCGGGCCCAGCGGCCGCTGGGTGCGCGCCCGGACGAAGTCGGCTCGCCATGGCTGGCTCGCCTCGCCGGAGTGACGCTCGCTGCCGCGGCGGTCGTCGTCTACCTGGGCACGGTCGTCACGGGAACGGGGCCGCACGCCGGCGACGAGGACGCGCGGCGGACCGGCCTCGACCTGGAGTCGATGGCACAACTGCACACAGATGCCGTATGCGTGCTGATCGGCCTGTCAGTCGGCCTCTACTTCGCTGGCCGGGCGCTGGGTTCGCCGGGCAGGTCGGCGCAGGCGGCAGCAGTTCTGGTGGCGGTCGAACTGGGGCAGGGACTCGTGGGCCTCGTCCAGTACGCCCTCGACCTGCCGGTTCTGCTGGTGGGCCTGCACATGCTCGGGGCGGTGCTGCTGGTGGCCGCTGTCGTGGACGCCTGGCTGGCCGCTCGGTGGATGCCCAGCTGAGGCCGTCTCACCACGATCGCGCCATGGCCGTCCAGAGGTCGTCGTCGACGCGTACCCGTTGTCCCGTCGTCGGGTCGGCGGGATCGTTCAGGTCGACCCGGGCGAGTTGGGCTATCTGCGCCGCCTCGGCGGCGGAGACCATGGTGTCTGCCCAGCGACCGTCGGGAGCCACGACGAACATCCGCACGCCGGACTCGCCGACGGGCGTGGCGTAGCCTCCCACCGGTTCTCCCGGCCCCACCCCGTGTGCGCGGGCGAACGAGCGCAGGCGCCGCGCCGTGGAGACCACTCGGGCCGGCAGTTCCCGCTCCGGTGGCGGGCGGAGCAGCGCAGCCCCGCACAGGACGAGAGCGAGTGCGAAGGCGGCCGCCGCCCATGGC
>DASUPQ010000781.1 GCA_036280995.1 Actinomycetota bacterium
GGCAACGTGGAGTTCCCCGGGCTGGCGTACTGCCTGGGCGGCAAGTCCTTGTACTGGGGCGGCTGGTGTCCCCGGCTCACCGCGGCCGACCTGGCACGCTGGCCGGCCCCGGTCGCGGCGTACCTGGAGCAGCACTACGCCGACGTGGAAAGCGAAACCGGTGTCGTCCCGGCCACCGACTTCATCTTCGGCGAATTGCAGGACGCGCTGTTCCCCGCCGTGGTCACCGGCGCCGCGGCGGTGCCCGGGCTCAGCGTCGTGCAGCCGGCGCCGCTGGCGGTGCAGGGCAGCCCACCGGTGTCTGGGCTGTTCGGGTTCGACAAGTACAGCAGCCTGCCGCTGCTGATCGACGCGGTCCGCCGCGACATCCGCGGTTCGGGCGGGTCCGACGCCGCGCGCCGGTTGTTCGTGGTGCCCCGCGCACACGTCACCAGGCTGCACACGGCCAGCGGAGTGGTGCAGGCGATCGAGGTCGACATCGATGGCCATCGGCACCTCCTCGGCGCCGGCCCGAACTGCACGGTGGTGCTCGCCGCCAGCGCGATCGAGAGCACCCGGCTGGCATTGGCGTCCTTCCCGTCGCCGTTGATGGGCCGCAACCTGATGGCCCACGTGCGCACCGACCTCACCGTGCGCATCCACCGCGACGCGCTGCCGCCACTGCCCAGTCGTGTGCAGACCGCCGCCGCACTGGTGCGCGGGGCGAGCCCGACCGGGGCGTTCCACCTGCAGCTGACCGCCTCGACAAGCCGTGGCGGCTCCGACGAGCTGCTGTTCAAGATGCTGCCCGACATGGACGAGCTGGCTGCGCACCTGGAGAACACCGATCCCGACTGGCTGCCGCTCACGCTGCGCGGGATCGGCGAGATGACCGGCGACACCGCAACCGCCGTACCGCATCCGCAGCGCAGCTGGATCAACCTGAGCCCGTTCGACACCGACGAGTTCGGGCTGCCCCGCGCCTACGCGCAGCTGATCGCCTCACCCGGTGACCAGCAGACCTGGCAGGCGATGGACGCCGCTGCGCTCCGGCTGGCGCAGGCGGTCGCCGGCACCCCGCACCGGATCCAGTACCTCTACGACGGTGCCTGGCAGACCCAGCCGTACCCGCTCGACCGCCCGTTCCCGGACTGGCACCGTGGGCTTGGCACCACCTACCACGAGTCCGGGACGCTGTGGATGGGCCAAGACCCCGCCACCTCGGTGACCGACCCGTTCGGCCGCTTCCACCATGTCGGCAACGCCTACTGCTGCGACCAGGCGATCTTCCCCACGGTGGGGTCGGCGAACCCGGTGCTCACCGGCCTCACCCTGGCGCATCGCCTCGCCAGGCAAGCCGCGCTGTGAACGATCCGCCGTGTTCGGGCAGCCGATGCTCCACGAATGCGAAGTCAACCTCGACGCCGGCGAGACCGAACCCCGTCGCCACGGCGGCGTCTCCATCGGACCACTAGGTCGCCGAGCAGGGCGCCGCCGATCACGATGACCGCAACAAGGACCGCTGTGGTCCGGGAATGCTCGTTGAACAGCCACGCCGCACCGACTCCGGCTATCGCCACGGCAACGGCGACCCCGATAGCGACGGCTTTCGGCGTGTGAGGGCGGTGATCGCTCATCGGTCTTGTTCTCCCCGGTCATTGAGCGGCAGCGGGCCGAGCTGTGCCCGGTGGCCTCTGGAGCTGGTCATTGCAGGGCCTGCGGGATGGCCACGGGCCGATGGCTTGGTGCAGCTGCCCCGAAGGGCGTGATGTCCGGCTTGCATCTGGTGCCGGGTTCGGGTGTCGCGCGTGTCAGCAGGTAGCGGGTGGCCAGCCGCGCCGCACAGCTGCTCGCGAACAGTCCCCCGTGACCGACGCCGTCGACAGTGATCAGGGCGCTGTTGGGGATCAGGCGGGCAACCTTGCGGGCGTTGCGGTAGGGCGTGGCGGGGTCGTGCCGGCTGGTGATGAGCAGCACCGGCTGGGTGGTCCGCGGGGTCCAGGGTCCGGTGTACCGCTCGGTGGAACGGCCGGTCCAGGCGGCGCACACCATCGGGTGGTAGGCCCAGATGGATCCGAAGTACGGCGCGACCCTTGCGTCGCGCGTGCGTGCCACCTCGGCGTAGCGGCCGAACCGGCCTGGGTTGTCGGTGTCGCCGCAGGTGATCGCCAGCCCTACGTCGCGGTAGTTGTCGTACGTCGGTGTCGACGGCTCGCCGAGCTGGGCCAGGAGACGGCCGAGCGTGCGGCGGTCCCCGACGTCAGCCGCCTGCAACAGGTCGGCCAGCAGTGGCCACTTGAAGGAGTTGTACAGGCCGGACAGCGTGTCACCGACAAGATCGGGGTAGCCCAGCACCTGCCGACCCTGGCCCGGCACCCGAACGTGGATCGGGTCGTGTCGCAGCCTGGCGGCCAGGGCGGCGTACTTTGCCTGCGGCCGGCCGGCGGCGAACGAGCATCGCTCCCGCCCGGCCTGGTCGCAGAGTCGGAAGAACCGCCGCAACGTCGACCAGCTCGCCTGGTCGGCGTGTTCTCGGGCCCACGAAATGGTGCCGGCGGGTCCACTGGCCCAGGCGGGGTCGACCACCGCGTCGAGCAGGAGTGCTCCGGTGCGGTCGGGGAACACGTTGGCGACCACCTGGGCCAGGAACGTGCCG
>DASUPQ010000782.1 GCA_036280995.1 Actinomycetota bacterium
AGATCGTCGCCTGACCAGTCGGTTTGAGCGTTTTGGCCTGCGCTTGTGCCCAAGTTGGCGTCGCGGTACAGTCCGCGCGGCCCGGCCGACATGCCTCAGCAAACGGTGTCGAGGCCGCCGGGGTCGACAGGAGGGAAGCACGTTGCCCGAAGGCACCGTCAAGTGGTTCAGCAACGAGAAGGGCTACGGCTTCATCGCCCGCAACGGCGGTGACGACGTCTTCGTCCACTTCTCGGCCATCCAGAGCGACGGCTACAAGACCCTCAACGAGGGCCAGGCCGTCGAGTTCGAGATCACCGACGGGCCCAAGGGCCCACAGGCCTCGAACGTGCGGCCGCTTGCGTAACGAGCAGGAGCAGGACGGGCCTTCGGTTCGTTGACGTCCGGCATCACGCAAGGTTCGCAGGGCCCCGCCCGCTCGGGCGGGGCTTTCGCGTCCCGCCTCCCGGGCTCAGTCCTGACCGGGCACCCACAGCCCGCTGGGCGGCCGCAGGATCTCCGACTCCTCGGGCCCGGTTTGGGGTTCGGTCTCGGGGGGCGTGCGGGGGGCGCCGCCCCCCGCAGTCTCGGCGTAGGCCATGCGCAGGTTGGCCAGGGCGTCGCGCAGGCCCGCCTCGGGGGCGCCCAGGCGCCCCTCGGTGGCCGACAGCAGGCCGCCGAGCGCGTCCACCAGCAGCCGGGCCTGGTCCAGGTCGCGGAAGCGGGCGTGCTGCTCGGGCGGGATGCCGAGGCGGACATAGGCCAGCGCGATCAGCGAGAGGGCCGCCTCGGCGACCACGTCGCCCGCCGCCACCGAGGCGAGCTGCTCGCGCAGCTGCTCGAGCTGGTCGGGGGTCAGGTCCTGCTCCGACATCGGGGCTCCTCGCGGCGTCGACAGCTGGAACAATCGACGCTACAGTAGCGTTGATTCGGTCGGGTCCGAGGGCTTCGGGCCCGTCAACTGCATACGGAGCAAAGCAGAAGCGAGGGCTTCTCACCTCTGGGCGAAACGCCCACGGGGTCACCATGACCTCACCGGTCCGAATTGGTGGGCGGCCCTTGCGCCGCCTTTTTCGTTTGGGCATCGGCCCAGAGGAGGGATGTCAGCATCAGCGTAGAACCCAGGATCAACGACCGGATCCGGACCCCCCAGGTCCGGGTGGTCGGCGCCGACGGCGAGCAGCTCGGGGTGATGGACACCCAGGCCGCGCTGCGGATGGCCAGCCAGCAGGACCTCGACATGGTCGAGGTCGCCCCGATGGCCCGCCCGCCGGTGGTGAAGCTGATGGACTACTCGAAGTTCAAGTACGAGCAGGCCATCAAGGCGAAGGAAGCCAGGCGCAAGCAGAACCTGGTGGCCCTCAAAGAGATGAAGATGCGGCCCAAGATCGACCCGCACGACTACCAGACCAAAAAGGGTCACGTCGAGCGGTTCCTCAAGCAGGGCCACAAGGTCAAGGTCACCATCATGTTCCGCGGCCGCGAGATGGCCCACACCGAGCTCGGGCGGCGGCTGCTGGAGCGGCTGGCCACCGACCTCGTCGAGATCGCCCAGGTCGACAGCCCGGCCCGCCAGGACGGGCGCAACATGATCACGGTGTTCTCGCCCCGCAAGACCCAGGGTGGCGCCAAGGGCGCGCCACCGGCCGCCGGGAGGGCCGCGCCCGTCCGGACGCCATAACCGCCCAGGAGACCCCGTGCCCAAGATGAAGAGCCACCGGGGCGCCACACGGCGCTTCCGGGTGACCAAGACCGGCAAGCTGGTCCGCCGGCAGACCCGGCTGAACCACATGCTCGAGAAGAAGACCCCCGCCCACAAGCGCCGGCTCGGCCGCGAGGTCCAGGTGGCCGCCGGCGACCGCCGCAGCGTCCGCCGGATGCTCGGCCTGTAGCGGGGCCGCCTTCACGAGCCACCAACAACGGAAAGAGAACTCCGATGGCAAGAGTCAAGCGGGCCGTCCACGGCGCCAAGGCCAAGCGCACCACCATGGAGCTGGCCAAGGGCTACCGCGGCAGCCGTGGACGCCACTACCGGGCCGCCAACGAGCAGGTCATGCACGCCCTGCGCTACGCCTACCGGGACCGCCGGGCGCGCAAGGGCGACTTCCGGGCCCTGTGGATCGCCCGGATCAACGCCGCCGCCCGGGCCGAGGGCATGACCTACAACCGGTTCATCTCCGGCCTCCGCCAGGCCGGCATCCAGGTCGACCGCAAGGTCCTGGCCGACATCGCGGTCACCGACCCGCGCACCTTCGCCAGCCTGGTCACGAGCGCCCGCGAGGGCCTGAACGGCGCCGGCGGCGGCAGCGGCAAGGCCTGACGGGCGGCCCCAGGCGGCCCCGATGGACGTGATCACCAGCCCCAGCAACCCCGCGGTGCGGGCGGCGCGCAAGCTCGCCCGGCCGTCGTCGCGGGCCCGGGCCGGCGGTCGCTTCCTGCTCGAGGGGCCGGAGGGGATCCGGGCGGCCCTTGAGGCCGGCCACGTCCCCGGCAGCCTGCTGGCCACCGAGCGGGCCGCCGCCCGCCACGCCGGCCTGGTCAACCTGGCCCGCCAGCGCGGCGCCCAGGTCACCCTGGTGGCCGAGCCGGTGCTGGCCGGCATGGCCGCCACCACCACCCCCCAGGGCCTGGTCGCGGTGCTGCCCAGCGTGCTCCGGCCGCTGGAGGCCCTGCCGCCGTCCCCGCGCCTGGTCTGCGTCCTGGCCGAGGTACGCGACCCGGGCAACGCCGGCACCGTGCTGCGCGCGGCCGACGCCTTCGGCGCCGACGCCGTCGTCACCACCGCCGGGTCGGTCGACCCGGAGAGCCCCAAGGCGGTCCGGGCCGCCGCCGGCAGCCTGTTCCACCTGCCCGTGGTCGCCGGGGTGCCGTGGCCGGCGCTGTCGACGGCCCTGCGCGACCGGGGCCTGCGCCTGGTCGGCGCCGACCCCCACGCGGCCGCCACCCTCGACCAGGCGCCGCTGGACGAGCCCGTCGCCCTGGTCCTCGGCAACGAGGCCCACGGCCTCCCCGCCGAGGTGGAGCGCGACCTCGACCTGGTCGTCCGGGTCCCCCTGGCCGGCCGGGCCGAGAGCCTCAACCTGGCCGCCGCCGCGGCCGTCCTGCTGTACGAGACGGCGCGCCGGCAGCGGGAGGCCGCCGATGGCCGATAGCGAGGCCTACCTGGAGGCCCTGCCCGACGCCGTCGTGGTGGTCGACGCCGAGGGCCGGGTCGCCTACGCCAACGCGGCCGCCGAGCGCCTGGCCAGGGCCGGCCGGGACGAGCTGGCCGGCCGCCCCCTCGACGACGCCGTGCCCCTGCGCGACGGCGCCGGCAACCCCTGGTGGACCTGCACGGAGCGGCTGCGCCGCCTCCCCGGGGTCCGGCGGGTCCCGGTGCGCGAGCTCCACCTGGTCGCCGGCGGCGAGCCGGTCCCGGTCGACCTCACGGCCAGCTTCCAGCGCGACGCCGCCGGCCGGGTCGTCCAGGCCGTCTGCGTGCTCCGGGACGCCTCGGCCCGCAACCGGGGCGACAGCCAGCGGGGCGAGCTCATCTCCACCCTCGCCCACGAGCTGCGCTCCCCCCTGACCAGCGTCAAGGGCTTCACCTCGACCCTGCTGCACCGCTGGGAGCGCTTCAGCGACGAGCAGAAGCGCCAGATGCTGGCCACCGTCAACATGGACGCCGACCGGGTCACCCGGCTCATCGGGGAGCTGCTGGACGTCTCCCGCATCGACGCCGGCCGCCTGGAGCTGCGGCGCAAGGAGTTCGACCTGGCCGCCATGGCCGAGGGCATCGTCGGCCGCTTCGACCTCCAGCACGACGGCCACAGCTTCCAAATCACGTTCCCGGACGACTTCCCGCGCGTCTATGCTGACCCCGACAAGATCGAGCAGGTGCTGACCAACCTGGTGGAGAACGCGGTGAAGTACTCCGACGGCGGGCCGGTGACGGTGACCGGGCGGGCGACCGAAACCGAGGTCGAGGTCGCCGTGCACGACCAGGGGGTTGGCGTCCCCACCGGGGAGCTGCCGCTGATCTTCACCAAGTTCTACCGGCGGGCCGGCTCCGGGGCGCCCAGCGGCACCGGGCTCGGCCTGTTCATCGCCCGCGGCCTGGTCGAGGCCCACGATGGCCGCATCTGGGCCGCCTCGGCCCCCGGCCAGGGCACCACCCTGCGATTTCGTCTGCCCCGCGGGGGCCTGGAGCTGGCCGGCATCACCTAGCCCGGCACCCGGCCCGAGCGGGGCGACCGCGAAGCGGACGTGACGTTTGCACTGTGCCTTCCCGTGAGGAGTCCCGACCATGCCCACCCCAGACCTGGACGCCGTCGTCGCCGCCGGGCGGCAGGCGATCGCCGCCGCCACCGACCTCGAGGAGCTCCGCGAGGCCGAGCAGGCCCACCTGGCCAAGCGCTCGGCCCTCGGGGAG
Source organism: Actinomycetota bacterium (assembly GCA_036280995.1). Taxonomy (NCBI): domain Bacteria; kingdom Bacillati; phylum Actinomycetota; species Actinomycetota bacterium. Next base: position 4,391 of record DASUPQ010000782.1, read on the forward strand.
GTCCAGCGCTCCCTCGGCGGCCTCGACGAGGCCGCCCGCCGCGACCTGGGCCGCCGGGTCAACCAGGCCAGGACCACCCTCCAGGCCGAGCTGGCCGCCCGCCGGGCCGAGCTGGAGGCCGAACGCGACGCCGCCCTGCTCGAGGCCGAGCGGGTCGACGTCACCCTGCCCGGCCGGGTCCCCCCGCGCGGGGCCATCCACCCGGTGACCCGCACCATCGACGAGATCGTCGACATCTTCATCGGTCTCGGCTACCGGGTCGCCGAAGGCCCCGAGGTCGAGACCGACTGGTACAACTTCCAGGCCCTCAACATCCCAGCCGACCACCCGGCCCGCTCCATGCAGGACAGCCTGTACCTGGCCGGGGACGACGGGCGCGAGACGGGGGAGCTGGTGCTGCGCACCCAGACCTCGCCGGTCCAGATCCGCACCATGCAGGCCGGCCCGCCGCCGGTCTACGTCGTCGCCCCCGGCCGCTGCTACCGAGCCGACACCCCGGATGCGACGCACGTGCCGGTGTTCAACCAGATCGAGGTCCTGGCCGTCGACCGCGGCCTGACCATGGCCGACATGAAGGGGACGCTGCTCGCCTTCGCCCGCGCCTACTTCGGCGAGGAGCGCCAGATCCGCCTGCGCCCCTCCTACTTCCCGTTCGTCGAGCCGGGGGCCGAGGTCGACGTCTCCTGCTTCATCTGCGGCGGCACCGGGGCCGGCTGCCGCACCTGCCGCGGCGAGGGCTGGATCGAGCTGCTGGGCGCCGGCATGGTCCACCCCAACGTGCTCCGGGCCGGCGGGTACGACCCCGACGAGGTCTCCGGCTTCGCCGCCGGGACCGGCATCGAGCGGCCCTTCATGCTCCGCTCCGGCCTGGCCGACATGCGCACCCTGACCGACAACGACGTCCGCTGGCTGACCAGCGTCTAAGAGAGGAGACTTCCATGCGCGTCCCGCTCTCCTGGCTGGCCAGCCATGTCGACATCGACGTCCCGGCGGCCACCCTGGCCGACAGGCTGACCTTCGCCGGCATCGAGATCGAGACCGTCCACCGGGTCGGGGACGACCTGGCCGGCATCCTCACCGCCCGGGTCCTGGAGGTGAGCCCGCACCCCGACGCCGACCGCCTCGTCCTGGTCCGCATCGAGGCCGGCGGCGAGGACCGCTCGGTGGTCTGCGGCGCCCGCAACTTCGCCCCCGGCGACGTCGTGCCCTGGGCGGCCCCCGGGGCCAAGCTGCCCGGAGGGGTCGAGATCGGCCGCCGCAAGGTCCGCGGCGCCCTCTCCGACGGCATGCTCGCCTCCGCCCGCGAGCTGGGCGTGTTCGACGACCACGCCGGGATCCTGGTCCTGCCGCCGGACACGCCGGTCGGGGCCGACGTGGTCGAGGCGGTCGACCTGCGCGACACCGTGCTCGACGTCAAGACCGCCCCCAACCGCGGCGACATCCTCTCCATGCGCGGCATCGCCCGCGAGGTCGCGCTGCTGCTCGGCAAGGAGCTCAAGCCGCTCGACCTCCCGGTGCCCGAGACCGGGCCGCCCGCCGACGGCCTGGCCTCGGTGGCGGTGGAGGACACCGAGGGCTGCCCGCTGTACGCCGCCCGGGTCGTCCAGGGGCTGGACGCGGCCCGGCCCAGCCCCCTGTGGATGGCCCGGCGGCTGTACCTGTACGGCCAGCGCCCGCTCGGGGCGGTCGTCGACGTCACCAACTACCTGCTGCTCGACCAGGGCCAGCCCCTGCACGCCTTCGACCTCGACCTGGTCCCGGGGCGGCGGATCGTGGTCCGCCGGGCCGCCGAGGGCGAGACCGTCCGCACCCTCGACGGCCGCGACCGGGCCCTCACCACCCAGGACACGGTGATCACCTCCGGCGAGCAGGTCCTGGCCCTGGCCGGGATCATGGGCGGCGAGGACACCGAGGTCCGTGCGGCCACCGCCAACGTCCTGATCGAGTCGGCCCACTTCCCCCCGGCGGTCGTGCGCCGGACCATGCGCCGGCTCGGCATGAGCACCGAGGGCGGCCAGCGCTGGGCCCGCGGGGTCGACCCGGCCGGGGCCGAGCCGGTCTGCGACCAGGCGGCCCGGCTGATGGCCGAGCTGGCCGGCGGCACCGTGGCCGCCGGGCGGCTGCGGGCCGGCCCCGGAGTCCCAGAGCGGGAGGCGATCCGGCTCGACTGGGCCCGGTCCTCCGAGCGCCTCGGCGCCCCCGCCGACCCCGAGTTCGCCGCCGCCCACCTGCGCGCCTACGGCTGCCGGACCGAGGTCACCGACCGCCGGACCGTGCTCGCCGTCCCGCCGAGCTGGCGCTTCGACCTGGAGCTCTGGGCCGACCTGGAGGAGGAGGTGGCCAGGGGCTGGGGCTACGACCAGGTCCCGGCGACCCTGCCCGGCGCCACCGGGGGCCGCCTCACGGCCACCCAGCGGCTGCGCCGCCAGGCCAGGGAGGTCCTGGCCGGCATGGGCGTGACCGAGGTCCAGACGCTCCCGTTCCTGTCCCAGGCCGACCTGGACCGGCTCGGGCTGCCCGCCGG
>DASUPQ010000783.1 GCA_036280995.1 Actinomycetota bacterium
GCGGGTGCGCAAGGCGCACCAGGACAAGCTGATCCTCGACGACGTCACCCTGGCCTTCCTGCCCGGGGCCAAGATCGGCGTGGTCGGGCCCAACGGCGCCGGCAAGTCGACGGTGCTGAAGATCATGGCCGGGCTGGAGACGATCTCCAACGGCGAGGCCGCCCTGGCCCCCGGGGCCAGCGTCGGGATCCTGCTCCAGGAGCCGGTCCTGGACCCGGCCAAGGACGTGTTCGGCAACGTCGAGGAGGGCGTGGCCCCCACCCGGGCCCTGCTGGCCCGGTTCGAGGAGCTGAGCCTCCGCCTGGGCGAGGCCGGCCCCGACGAGATGGACAAGCTGCTGGACGACTACGCCAAGGTGCAGGACGCCATCGAGGCAGCCGGCGCCTGGGACCTGGACGCCCAGCTGGAGATGGCCATGGACGCCCTGCGGCTGCCGCCGGGCGACGCCGACGTCACCACCCTGTCCGGCGGGGAGCGGCGCCGGGTCGCGCTCTGCCGGCTGCTGCTGTCCCGGCCCGGCCTGCTCCTGCTCGACGAGCCCACCAACCACCTGGACGCCGAGAGCGTGCAGTGGCTGGAGCAGCACCTGGCCGCCTACCCGGGCACGGTCCTGGCCGTCACCCACGACCGCTACTTCCTCGACAACGTCGCCGGCTGGATCCTGGAGCTGGACCGGGGCCGCGCCTACCCGTACGAGGGGAACTACTCCACCTACCTGGAGACCAAGTCGGCCCGCCTGGCCGCCGAGTCCAGGACCTCGGCCGGGCGCAAGCGGGTCCTGGAGCGGGAGCTGGAGTGGGTCCGGGCCGGCACCAAGGGCCGCCACGACAAGGGCCGGGCCCGGCTGCGGCGCTACGAGGAGCTGGCCGCCGCGGCCGAGCGCGACCGCCCGGTCGACTTCGACGAGATCCAGATCCCGCCCGGCCCCCGCCTCGGCGACGTGGTCGTGGAGGCGGCCGGGCTGACCAAGGGCTACGGCGACCGGCTGCTGATCGACGACCTGTCGTTCAGCCTCCCCCGCGGCGGCATCGTCGGGGTCATCGGGGCCAACGGCGCCGGCAAGACCACCCTGTTCAAGCTGGTCACCGGCGAGGAACGCCCGGACCGGGGCGAGCTGCGGCTGGGCCCGACCGTGCAGCTGGCCTACGTCGACCAGGACCGTTCCCGCCTGGACGGGTCCCAGACGGTGTTCGAGGCCATCTCCGGCGGCCTCGACCACTTCCGCGTCGGCGGCCGCGAGATGCCCACCCGGGCCTATGTCGCCACCTTCGGCTTCAAGGGCACCGACCAGCAGAAGCCGGTCGGGGTCCTCTCCGGCGGCGAGCGCAACCGCCTCAACCTGGCCCTGACCCTGCGCGAGGGCGGGAATCTTCTCCTCCTTGACGAGCCCACCAACGACCTGGACGTCGACACCCTCCGCTCCCTGGAGAGCGCCCTGCTCGACTTCCCCGGCTGCGCGGTCGTGATCAGCCACGACCGCTGGTTCCTGGACCGGATCGCCACCCACATGCTCGCCTTCGAAGGCGACAGCCGCGTGGTCTGGTTCGAGGGCAACTTCGCCGACTACCAGACCGACAAGGTCCGCCGCCTGGGCCCGGAGGCGACGCGTCCCCACCGGTACACCTACCGGAAGCTGGTTCGCGACTAGGGCGTTGATCCTGGATGGTGCTCGTCGACCGGCTGGGCGGGCATCCCCGCGCCGGGCTACGGCTTGATCGTGGCGCCGCCGGCGGGCTGAGCCTGCGCAGCCGGAGGGCGGGCGGCGTTCGCTCCGGTGGCGGCGCCGATCACCGCGAACGGGAGTCCGAGCAGGGGGGCGAACCGGAGCGTCCAGAACAGGGCGGCGCCCAGGTTCTCGCCTTCGGGAGCGCCGTCGCCGAACCAGAGCAGCCCGCCGTTGATCGCGTACAGTCGCAGCGCCTCGTGCAGCCAAAGGGCGTAGGTGAGCGGCAGGCTGGCGATGCCCGCCCAGATGCCGGCCCGCACGCCACAGCGGAACGACCGGCCGGCCCACCCGGCCGCGAACGCGGGGAAGAAGAAGACGGCGACCGGTCCGAACCAGAACCACATGGCCGCCAGCCACTGGATCAGCTGCTGGTCTGCTGGCTCGATGCGCGGGTCGAAGGAGGCGCGGGTCAGCAGCAGCTGCCCGGCCACGAGGATGACAGCGGCGGCGACGCCGAGGTGCGGCGCCAGACGGATGGTGCCCAGCGGCCGGGGCGCCGCTACGGCGATCCACAGACAGCCGGCCAGGACGGCAGCCAGGAACACCGCGTCGGCCCGGGGCAGGTACCTGGCCGCGGCCGGGTCCCGGAGCAGGAAGATCACGGTCATGGTGATGGCCGCGGCCACCCCACCGGTCACCAGGAGGGTCGGAGCGGGCACCGGCATGCTCATGCGGCGCAAGCGCGCGACGGCCAGGACCACCATGGCACCGACCAGCCCGGCGAAGCTCACCGCGAACACACCCAACCCGGGTACCGCCGCCTCGGCCGCCAGCCCGGTGGCCGCGACGGCCGCCGCCGCCACCCCGGTCGCCAGCGCGAGCACCGGCCAGCCACCCAAGGGCGGCAGTCGCAGCACGGCCCGGGCGCTGCTGAGCGCGAACTGCCAGCGGGCCGACCGTCCCCGTACCTCGGCCAGCTCGGCGTGCATCGCCATCCCCCACTCGCGCCGGTGGTCGGGGAGGGTCGCCACCGCGACCGCGAGCAGCCGCCCCGGCGGGTCCATCGCGGACAGACGAACGCCGGTCCGGGACCACCAGTGATCCACCAACAGCGCCGCTGCGGCCACCCAGAGGGCCGTGGGGATGACCAGGAGCAGGGCGAACTCGCGGTTGACCTTGGCCGCGGACTCAGTCGCGGGATCGTACGACAGCGGGGCGGTCGTGATGACGACCACGTAGAGCACCGCCCACGCCGCCACCACCGCTGCGGCCGTGGTGATCTGCAACCTGCGCCGGGTCCGGCTCATGCGCCCTGCCACCTCGCCTGCAGGTCCGGCCGTCGAGCTGGGGCCGCGGCGAGGTCGGTCGCCAGCGCCCGGCCGGCGCCGGTCAGCCGATACAGATGGCGCGGCGGCCGGCGGCGGGGGTGTCGGTGTCCCAGGTGGTCTCCAGCAGGCCCCGGTCGGCCAGCCGCATCAAGATCGGGTACATCGAGCCGGGTTTGAGGCCGAGCTGTTGGCACAGCTCGTAGCCGTACCGCCAGGCGGTGGGCTTCTCGGCCAG
>DASUPQ010000784.1 GCA_036280995.1 Actinomycetota bacterium
CAGGTGGTCCTGGAGGCGCTGGCCGACGAGGGCAAGATCCGCGCCTACGCCTGGAGCACCGACGACCCGGCGCTGGCCCGCCTGTTCGCCGGCGGGCCCCGGTTCGCGGCCGTCCAGCACGAGCTCAACGTGCTCAACGACACCCCCGAGATGCTCGCGCTCTGGGAGGAGCTGGGCCTGGCCAGCATCGACCGCGGGCCGCTGGGCATGGGGCTGCTCACCGGCAAGTTCCGGCCCGGCTCCCGGCTGGCCGCCGACGACATCCGGGGCACCGACCCGGACTGGATGACCTGGTTCCGCGACGGCCGCCCCGCCCCGGAGTGGCTGGAGCGCCTGGCCGCCGTCCGGGAGGTCCTGACCAGCGGCGGCCGCACCCTGGCCCAGGGCGCCCTGGCCTGGGTCTGGGCGCGCAGCCCGCGCACCGTGCCCATCCCCGGGTTCCGGACCGTCGCCCAGGTCGAGGAGAACGCCGCCGCCATGGCCGCCGGCCCCCTGACCGCCGCCCAGCTGGCCCAGGTCGGCACCCTGCTAGCTGCTGATGGCTGACGCCGCCTGGTGGGTGACGGCCCAGTCCATGTCCTCGGGGTCCCGGCCGGTGGCGTAGGGCTGCGCGACTGCCTGGGACATTCGGCTCGTCCTTCTTTCCGGACCACTCCGGCCAGGCTAGGACGCGGCGACGACCCTGTCTTGAAGGAAATTTCCCGGCCGCTCCCCGTCCCCACCAGGCCGGTTCGTCCGGGCCGCGAACTGGGTCGGGGTGGCGCCGGTGAACTGGTGGAAGTCGCGGATGAGATGGGCCTGATCGGCATAGCCGGCTTCCCGGGCGACCAGCCCCCAGTCCAGCGGCCGGCGCCCGTCCAGACGACCCAGGACACCCTCGAAGCGGACCAGCCGGGCCGCCGTCTTGGGCCGCAGCCCAACCTGTCGCTTGAACCTGGCGATCAGATGCTTGTGGCTCCAGCCCACCTCCCCGGCCAGCTGGGCGATCGGCACCGCCCCACCGGAGGCGACCAGCCGCTCCCAGGCCCGGCCGACCTCGGGCAAGGGCCGCGGCCCTTCCTCAAGCTGCCGCAGCAGGAAGCGGTCCAGCAGGTCGAACCGTCGCCGCCAGCTCGGGGCCTCGCGGAGCCGCTCGCCCAGGCGCCGGCCCTCGGGGCCGAGGACCTCGGCCCGGTCGACGAGCTGGCCGAGGTCCTCGGCCATGGGCAGGCCCAGGAGCCGGAAGGCGGCCAGCGGGTCCAGCCACAGCTCCAGATACGACGGCGCGCAGTCACCGTCCAGGACCGAATACGAGCCACGGGCACCCATGACGAACGCCGGGGGTCGACGCGGCGAGTCGACCAGCTTCACGACCATCGAGACGGAGCTGTCGCGGGCAGGACCAGGTACCGCGGGGTGGTCGCCTCGGTGAAGCCGGCATACCCGCGCGGGAGCAGGCCCCGCAGCCGCGGGTGGGGTGAGGCGGCCAGCCGCGGCCACCTCGCCCGCCATAGCCGCGCTCCAGGAACAGGCGCATGGCCGTGGCCAGGATCGTCGCGCGGGTGTCGGCGGCCGCCCGGGCGCGGCGGGGGGACTGGTAGCACGACCTCACCGGCAGCGTGCTCCCACACCATCCAGGCGGGCTCCGAGGCCACCCACGCCCTCAACATCACCTCGCCGGCCGGCTTCGCCGAGCTCATCGCCCGGGCCGGCACCCCCGCTCACGGCGTCTTCTCCTCGATGGAGGAGGAGGAGGGTGGCGGCCCGGCGCTCCGGTCCCGGCCAACGAGCCGCTCTGGCCGTTCTTCGAGCAGCACCGGCGGCGGTGAGCGCCGCCGGCCCAGGCTACCTGCGGGCCAGGATCAGGGCGCCTCGCTTGGTGATGGTCGCCGGGGTGGCGACCTGCGCGGCGGCGGCGACGGCGGCCTCGGCTGGCACGAACCGCGCCACCAGGTAGTCGCGGACCGCGTTGCGGTCGGGCAGCCGCACCAGCGGCGCATCCCACCGCCGGACCTGGATCTGGCCGAACACCGACCCCACCAGCCCGGGGCCGTCCTCGGCGTCGAAGCTGGAGGGGGGTGGCCGCCAGACGTGGGCCAGCTCGGGCGAGTCGTGGCGGCTGGCCGTGGCGGCGACGAAGGACCCCCCGGGGGCGAGGACCCGGTGGGCCTCGCCGATCGCGACGGCCGGATCGGCGAGATGGTCGAGCACATTGACGGCCACCGCGGCGTCGAACGCCCCGGCGAGGAACGGCAGGGCGGCGGCGGCGGCGGCCTGGACGACCGGCGGCGGATGGGCGCCCAGCATCGTCCGGGAGGCGTCCAGCCCGACCAGCCGCGCCGGCGACCGTGCTGGCAGCGCCGCACGCAGGGCACCTTCGCCGCAGCCGATGTCCAGGATGTGCCGCGCCCCGATCCCGACGAGCAGCTCCGCGAGCTGCTCGTAGAGGCTGCGCGCCGCCGTCAGGTGCCGCCGGGTCACCTCGGCGGCCAGGCGGAACCGCTCGGGATCGGCGTCATAGTCGAACGGCGTGGTCATCGATCCTGTGCCGAGGGGACGGCGTCGCCAGGAGCCGACGAGGCGCGCCGGCGACCGGGCGTCGCCAGCAGCAGCAGCGCGCCCAGCCCGACCAGCGCCAGCAGGGCCTCCAGCCAGCCGCCCACCAGCGGGATCGCCGCGGCCAGGACCACCACCAGCACGCCCAGCGCCAGGGCGCCGAGCCTGCCCAGGAACGAGCGGTCCCGACCGGGGAGCACCAGCCGCCCCAGCGCCAGTCCCACGGTCGCCTGGGCGGCGAAGGCCACGGCGAGGACGAGCAGGAAGACGACGCCCGCCGTGACCAGGAGCCCGCCGAACACCGTCAGCCCGGTCAGGGACCCGAGCCCCAGCAGGCCCAGCACGACCGCCAGCAGCACGGTGGCCAGGACCAGCAGCACCAGCCCTACGACGACGCCGATCACTCCGAGGATCCCGACCCCGAAGCTGGCCAGCGGACGCCCCCGGGCCGCGTCGGCGGCGCCACGGAGCACCCGGGGCGCCAGCCACAGCAGCAGCGCGCCGACGACGAGGAGGCTCACGAACCGCCGCAGGGCGTCCACCGTCCGATCGGCCAGGGTGGGCTCCTGCTCGGCCTCGGGCTGGTCGATGTTGACCCGCTCGCTGCCGCCGACCGAGCCGTCCCGCGCGTAGTTGCCGGTGGAGCCGAGGACGCTCCCGGCGACGGTGCCGTCCACCCGAACTCGCCCGGCGCCGAAGACGAGGTCGCCGCCGATCTGGGCCTCGGAGGCGACGGTCGCCTGCCCGACCCCGAGCAGCAGGTCCTCGCCGACGCGCCCTTCGATGCGGGCCTGGCCGCTGGCCAGCCGGGCGTCGCCGTCGACCTGCCCGGAGATGGTGGTGCTGCCGGCGGCGGCCAGCAGGTCGCCGGTGACCGTGCCGGCCACGATGACCCGGCCCCCGCTGGCGACCAGGTCGCCGTCGACCCGGCCGTCGATCCGAACCGTTCCCCCGGAGGCGACCAGGTCGCCCTGGACCGTCTCGGTGGCGGGGACGGTCACCTCCCGGCCGCTGCGGACCTTCCCGTCCAGCTCGCTCTGCTGGGCGGCGGCCGCCGGTGACAGGGCCAGCGCGACGGCGAGGATCACGACGGTGATGGTGTTCATGACAGTCCCTTTCGCTTGCGGAACGTTCCGACCACGCGCTGCCAGGCGATCTGTTGGACCGCAGGCACCTCGGACGGGTTGCTGGCGATCCTCCGGCCGAGCGTCTTCGCGCTGCCGACGACCGCCTTGCTGGCCTTGCTCGGGTGGCCGGCGTGGAGGGGCGGTTGCGGGTCGTACTCGATGTAGAGCTGGATCGTCTCGGCGTGCTCCCGGCCGGCGATCTGGCCGGTGAGCCACAGGCCGAGGTCGATGCCGGCGCTGACGCCGGCCGCGGTGGCGACCTTGCCGGCGTGCACGATCCGTTGCCCGCGCTGCGGCTTGGCGCCCATGGCGGCCAGTCCGGGCTGCGTCATCCAGTGCGTCGTCGCCGTCCCCGGGCCCGGGCCGGGCACGAGCACGACGTCCGGGTCCGGGGTCTCCTCATAGGTGTGGGTGACGCCCAGGAACAGCACCCCGCTGTCGGCGACCACCGGTCCGGGCGCCGCGCCGACGAAGCGCACCTCGGCGTCGGGCAGCTGCCGCAGGACCTCATACGGCCCGACGGCGTCCAGGGCGGTCAGCCCCGGATACAGCGCGACGGCGATCTGCATGGCTAGGCGCGGGCTACGTTGAAGCTGAACATCATGCCGCTCTGCATGTGCTCGGCGATATGGCAGTGGGCCATCCACAGGCCCGGGTTGGACACGTCGAACAAGATGTCGACGGTCTGGCCGGTGCGGACCAGCACGGTGTCCTTCCAGACCAGGTTGGGCTCAGCAACCCCGTCCCGGGCCAGGACCAGGAACCGGCCGGCGCCGTGGAGGTGGAAGGGATGGTGCATGGGATGGT
>DASUPQ010000785.1 GCA_036280995.1 Actinomycetota bacterium
TGGAGAACATCTGGGCTCGAGGCAAGGCTCCGGCGTTCTGTGAGTCTGTCTCGTTCGTGACATAATGCCGGATAGTGGATACAGATACGAACGTCCAGGATCATGCAGTTACCACAACCTCGTGACCCGGACGGACGCCCGTGCCTGCCGACCCATCATCCCTGGTCCCAGCCGCCCTGGCCCAACTCGCCCACGCCGAGCCCCTCCAGGACGCCGACCCTCCACACCTGCTTGCCTGCCTAGCCACCGTCTCTAACCCGCGAGCTGCCCGTGGCCGCCGCCACCCATTGGTGGCCATCCTGGGCTTGGCGGCCGCCGCGATGCTGGCCGGGGCGCGGTCGATCGCCGCGATCGCCGAATGGGCCGCCGACGCACCCCAGGAGGTCCGGGCCGCGCTCGGCACCCGCCGCGATGGCCCCGACCACTGCAGCGTCCCAGCCGAGGCCACCATCCGCCGGACGCTCATGCGCCTGGACGCCGACGTCTTAGCCAGCGCCATCGGCGCGTGGCTGGCCGACCGGGACCGTCACAGGTCCCCACGCGGCCGGCGGGCCGTCGCTGTCGACGGCAAGACGCTGCGCGGTGCCCGCCCCCCAGGCGGCGACGGCCGCCCGGTACACCTGCTGGCCTGTATGGACCACGCCAGCCGCGCGGTGCTGGCCCAACGCCAGGTCGGCGGCGCGCCCGAGGAGGTCCCCGCCTTCGCGCCGCTGCTGGCCGGACTCGACCTCGCCGGCACGGTGGTTACCGTCGACGCACTCCAGACCCACCCCGAGGCCGCCGAGTTCCTGGTGACCGTCAAGCGGGCCCACTACCTGTTCACGGTCAAGGCCAATCAGCCCACCCTGCTGGCGCGCTGCGCCGGCCTGCCGTGGCACCGTGTGCCCGTGGCGGACCGCACCCGCGACCGCGGCCACGGCCGCCTGGAGGTGCGTACCCTCAAGGCCGTCACTGTCGGCCACTTCGGCTTTCCCCACGTCGCCCAGGTCATCCAGGTCACCCGCAGGACCTGCGACCTGCACGCCTCGACGCGGCCGTGGCAGACCGTGACCGTCTATGCGATCACCGGCCTCCCGTTCGAGTTGGCCCGCCCTGCCCGGCTTGCTGACCTGCTGCGCGCGCACTGGGCCATCGAGGCGCTGCACCACATCCGCGACGTCACCTTCTGTGAGGAGGCCTCCCAGGTCCGCACCACACGTCATGGCGGTCTTGCGCAACCTCACGATCGGGGTGCTCAGCCGGGCGGGGCCGGTCAACCTGGCTGCCGCCTGCGCCGCCACGCCCGCGACCCACGCCGACCCCTCGCCACCCTCGGGATCAGCCTCGGATGAAACCAAGATCACCACAGAACGACGGAGCCCTGCACTCTAACCAGCCCGTCGTCTGACAACACCGCCGCGGCGGAGGCAACCCTGGGGTGCTCACGCTTCCCGAGCCGCTGGAATGCCGCCGCCAAGAAGACCGATGCAGTGGTGGCCCCAGCGGCTGAGGCCGGGGACGATTGCACCTCGAACACGAGATGCCGACTTCGATACTCTATGCGAGTGAGTTGTCCGTCAGGCCAGGTACGTTCGTTACGCGGAGTTCGTTCATGGGAGCGAGATTGGGTCTGGCGGAGCCGTCGGAGGCCGACACGAAGGAGGCTTCTACATGGAATCCCAGCTAATGGTCCTCATGGGATACGTGAGTGGAAACCATGGGCAGCCTGATTGGACGCTCGACGATCCTCAGGTGGGGCAAAGAACGGTTATCCGGTCGGTGACATTCCCGAAGCCATTTCCGCAGGTGCCGGGCGTACTCGTAAATCTCAGAGGTCTCGACGCCGCTGCAGGCAAGAACCTGCGGGTTCGCGTGTATGCCGCCGATATCACCCCGACGGCCTTCAACGTGAAGTTCGAAACATGGGCCGATTCCATAATATATGAGGTCAGGGCTTCATGGATCGCCATCACAATGCCCGTTATGCTTTAGTTGTAATACCAGGGAGGTTGTTGACACGGCTGACCGGTGGCAGGCCCCCAAGGGCGGTGTGGGCGCGGGCGGCATTTGAGCGGTACGGCCGCCGGTAGCCCACTCCTCCAACAGGGCCTCGGCAAGTCAAGATTGTCCGGTTCGTGCCATCGGCCGCGTTGGTCCCGTCTCAGGTGGCAAGGCAGCTCTCGTATGGTGTTGCACGAGCGTGCCTAATACCAATGCGGACATTTCGCTACTTTGCCGGGGCCCTGGGGCTTGAGGAGAGAGCGGTGGACGCCGACCAAGAAACTCGGGAGGTCTACGCTCGGTATGGCCTGGCCATCCATGTACCTTGCCCAGGTGGTCGAGCATGCGATTATTAATCTGATGATCACTTGCGTCTCCCTCAACGCGGAACGCTCACCGAACGAGATATTGATGAGTTTATGGATGAGGCTTTCGCGATGACCTTCGGACGGCTCCTCAAGGAGTTGCGGCGGATGGGTCAGTCCACCGCCTTCTTGCAGCGAGATCTGGACCAAGCGCGCGACATGCGAAACTGGCTCGCCCACCGGTACTTCCGAGACCGTGCCGTGCAATTCATGTCACCAGCTGGTCGAGTTGTTATGCTCAAGGAACTCGACGACGCGACGAACCTCTTCCTGCGCGTTAACGAGAGTCTCGAACAGCTCTCAGCTCAAGTGCGCGCGGCGAACAATGTCGGCGAGGATGCCGTCCGCCGGGAGTATGAGCAACTTCTCTTGGAAGTGCAGCAATGGCGGCCTTGACCTGACCCCGTGAGATTGGTCCAGCTGGTATGAGAGTCCAACCGCCCCGACGGGCAGGAGGACTCCATGAAGCGACGCCGCCACACCCCCGAGCAGATCATCCGCAAGCTGCGGGAGGCCGACCGGCTGCTCGCCGACGGCCATGACGTGCCCGAGGTCGCCAAGCACCTGGAGATCTCGGAGGCGACCTATCACCGTTGGCGGGCCCAGTACGGCGGGCTGAAGGCCGACGACGTCAAGCGCCTCAAGGAGCTGGAGGGTGAGAACGCCCGGCTCAAGCGGCTGTTGGCCGAGGCCGAGCTGGAGAAGGACGCCCTGCGGGAGCTGGCCAAGGGAACTTCTGAGCCCGGCACGCCGCCGCCGCGCCGTGGACCACCTGCAGCGCGTGCTGGGCCTCTCTGAGCGGCTGGCCTGCCGGATCGCCGGCCAGCACCGCTCCACCCAACGCCACCAGCCGACCGAGCCCGACCGGGACCAAGTGCTCCGTGCCGAGCTGCGCCGGCTCAGCCGAGCCCATCCCCGCTGGGGCTACCGGCGCGTCCACGCCCAGCTGCGCGAGGCCGGCTGGCAGGTGAACCGCAAGGCGATCCAGCGGCGGTGGCGCGAGGAAGGCCTACGGGTGCCAGCCCGCCACCGCAAGCGCCAGCGGCTGGGGACCTCCACCTGCCCGGCGGACCGGCTGGTGGCCGAGCACCCCGATCACGTGTGGGCGCTGGACTACCAGTTCGACCAGACCACCGACGGAAGGATCCTGAAGCTGCTCAACGTCGTGGACGAGCACACCCGCGAAGCCCTGACCATCACCGTCGACCGGCGCATCGATGCCGACGCCACCGTGGCTGCCTTGGACCAGCTCCTCGCCCAGCGTGATGCGCCACGGTTCCTCCGCTGCGACAACGGCCCGGAGCTCACTGCCAACGCGCTGCGCGACTGGTGCCGCTTCACCGGCGCCGGGACCAGCTACATCGAGCCTGGGTCGCCCTGGCAGAACCCGTACGTGGAGAGCTTCGGCGGGCGGCTGCGCGACGAGCTGCTGGCCGTCGAGGCCTTCACCAGCCTGCTCGAGGCCCAGGTGTTGGTCGAGGACTGGCGGATCGAGTACAACACCGTCCGGCCCCACAGCGCCCTTGGCTACCTGACCCCGACCGACTACGCCAAGGCCTGGTCCACCAACCACCCTGAACTCTCATAGCGGGTGGACCAACAACCAGGGTCCGGTCAGCCTGACTAGGACAATCCGCAGCTGTTCGAACTGGTGTCAGCGAGCCTCGGGGCTTCGCGGGCGGAAGGCAGCATCATTACCTTGGCGTGTCCGCGACGATGACAACATAGTCCGGCCCCCCAAGCTGCCCGAAAAGCTTTACACGGACCAGCCTACGCTCATCCTCGGTGACCCAGGCCATGACAGCATGGAGACCCTCGCTCGTCGGCGGCAACTCATCAGGCGCACTCCCGAACCACCGGCCGATCTCCTTCCGGTCACCGAGCACCATGGCCGGAATCGGGCTGCCGGCAAGCGCCCGCAGGCCCCAGGCCGCAACAGCGAATCCCCAGGCGATCTTAGCGATCATCTGGGCGAAGGCATATGGACTGCCCTCGACCTCGACTCGGACCTGATCACCTCCCAGCTCTTGCGGCAGCATCCGCCGAGGAACTCGGCCAACGAACACAATGCGCAGCCCACCTGTGACTTGGAGCGCCACAGTAGGCCGATCGACAATGGCTACCGGTGGTGCGAATAGCGGGAAGATGAGAGCGCTCGGGTAGGCCTCAATAGGCACCATGGCCTCCTCGTCCACGCCTGCTCGCCTCGCGATTCCCGGGAGAGCCGTCGGTCGCTCTTTCGGCCGCCGCGTCTTCAACTGCAACGTGGTGCGTGGCGCCAGGAACCACCCACGAAGCATCTCCTGCTCCATCCGCCCAGTAATCACGGCGCAACGTCGACAGCTCGCGTGGTCGAGGACAAAGTGTCCCTGGAGCGCGAGCGGAATCACGTGCTCACGCTGCAATGAGTCTGATGATCCGCAATAAATACACCGTCCAACATCGCCGATCACCCTGGTCTGCAAGGGACCAGTCCGGAGGACCGTGGCATTGTAGGCTGGCGATCGGGTCTGACCACTCCGGCCGCTCATCGCTGTCATCGTTGCATTCACCTGGCATCGCCTTCACGAT
>DASUPQ010000786.1 GCA_036280995.1 Actinomycetota bacterium
GAGGTCGGCATAGGGACGGCCGGCGGCGATGGCCTCGGCCAACTCCTCGCCCATGTTGCGGACCGTGGACAGGCCGAGCCGGATCGCCGGCTGTGGCTCGCTCGGCGCATGGGGATGGCTGCAGGAGACCGGTACCGGTTCCTCCAGCGTGGCATCGGCGGCGCTGGCGTTGACGTCGACGCCGCGGACCACGACCCCGTGCCGGCGGGCGTCGGCGATCAGGCTCTGTGGTGCATAGAAGCCCATCGGCTGGTTGTTCAGCAGCGCCACGGTGAACGCGGCCGGGTAGTACCGCTTGAGGTAGGCGCTGGCGTAGACGAGGTAGGCGAAGCTGTAGGCGTGGGACTCGGGAAAGCCGTAGCTGGCGAACCCGAAGAGCTTGCTGTAGATGTCCTCGGCGATGTCGGCCGGGATGTCCTTGGCCGCCATTCCGTCCAGCAGCCGCTGACGTAACTGCTGGATCCGTTCCGGTGAGCGCTTGGAGCTCATGGCTTGGCGGAGCTCGTCGGACTCCTTCGCGGTGAAGTCGGCGCAGTCGATGGCCAACTGCATCATCTGCTCCTGGAACAACGGGACGCCCAGGGTGCGCTCGAGCGCAGGCCGCATCGTCTCGTGCGGGTAGGTGACGTCCTCCTGCTCGTTGGTCCGCCGGATGAAGGGATGGACCGAACCGCCCTGGATCGGGCCCGGCCGGATCAGCGCCACCTCCACCACGAGGTCGTAGAACTTCCGGGGCTTCAGGCGGGGCAGGGTGGCCATCTGCGCCCGCGACTCGACCTGGAACACCCCGACCGAGTCGGCGTCGCAGAGCATGTCATAGACGCCGGTGTCGTCCTCGGGGACGGTGTGCAGGCTCAGCGTCAGGTCATGGTGGTCGCGGAGCAGGCCGAAGGACTCCCGCAACGCGGAGAGCATGCCCAGGCCCAGCAGGTCGAACTTCACCAGGCCGGCGGCGGCGCAGTCGTCCTTGTCCCACTGCAGGACGCTGCGGCCGGGCATCGTCGCCCATTCGACCGGGCACACCTCGCCGACCGGGCGGTCGCAGAGCACCATCCCCCCGGAGTGGATCGACAGGTGCCGCGGCAGCCGCAGCATCTGCGCGACCAGGGTGGCCAGTAGTGGGGGCATCTCGTCGTCGTCGCCCTCGGCCGGCATCGGCAACGGGCCCGCGGGCGCCTTCTCCCCGCGTGGGCCGTCTTGCGGGCCGATCCGGAAGTCGATCCGCCGAGTCCATGCGTCAGCCTGGCCGGGGCTGTAGCCGAGGGCCCGGGCGGCGTCACGCACGGCCATCTTGGGGCGGTAGGTGTTGACGTTGGCCACCTGGGCGGCGCGGTCGCGACCGTAGGTGTCGTAGACGTGCTGGATGACCTCCTCGCGGCGGGCGTTCTCGATGTCGATGTCGATGTCGGGCGGGCCGACCCGGGCGTCGGTGAGGAACCGCTCGAAGAGCAGGCGCTGCTTGATCGGGTCGACGGCGGTGATGCCCAGCGCGTAGCAGACCGCCGAGTTGGCCGCCGATCCCCGACCCTGGCAGAGGATGCCGCGCTTCTCGCAGAACTGGGTGATCTCGTGGACGATGAGGAAGTAGCCGGGAAAGTTCAGCCGCTCGATGACGTCGAGCTCGTGGTCGAGCTGGCGGTAGATCGCCGCCATCCCCGGTGCGCCGCGCTCGCCGTAGCGTCGCCGGGCACCGTCCTCGACCTGCAGCCGCAGCCAGGTGGCGTCGGTGTGTCCTTCCCCGAGTTGTCGGGCGGGCAGGTCGGGTGCGACGACGCTCAGGTCGAAGACGCACTGGCGCGCCAGCTCGACGGTGGCCTCGCGGACGCCCGGGAACCTGGTCAGGCGGGCGGCCATCTCGGTGCCCGAGCGGATGTGCGCGGTGCCGGTGGCCGGCAGCCATCCGGTCATGCCGTCGAGGCTGCTGCGCGCGCGGACGGCTGCGAGCACCTGAGCCAGCGGCGCATCGGCGGGGGCCGCGTAATGGACGTTGTTCGACGCCACCACCCCCACGTCGACGCGGCGGGCCAGCGCGAACAGCGCGTCGTTACGGGCGTCGTCGAGGGGCTGGTCGTGGTCGGTCAGCTCGACCACGACGTTGTCGCGCCCGAACATCTCGACCAGCGCGCACAGCTCCGCCTCCGCCGCATCCGGACCGCCGGTCGTGAGCGCAGCCGGTACGGCGCCCTTGCGACAGCCGGTGAGCACCACCCAGTGCCCGCCATGTGCCGCCGCCAGCTCGGTCGGGTCGTAGACCGGGCGGCCCTTTCCCCCGCGCATCTGGGCGGTGGTGATGGCGCCGGCCAGACGGCCGTACCCCTCGGGGTCGCGGGCCAGGACCAGCAGGTGGCTGCCCTCGGGGTCGGGGATCCCGTTCTGGCGCTCGGACAGCCCGAGGCTCAGCTCGGCGCCGAAGATGGTCCCGACCCCGGACCCCCGGGCGGCCTCGGCGAGCCGGACCACCCCGTACATGCCGTCGTGGTCGGTGAGCGCCAGCGCCTCGACTCCTCGCCGGGCAGCCTCGGCGACCAGCGCATCGGGGTCGGAGGCACCGTCGAGGAAGCTGTACGAGGAGTGGCAGTGCAGCTCGGCCCAGGCCGGTGCGCCATCTCCCCCGGCGGACTCGGGCGGAGCCGAATCCGCCGGTACCTGCTGCGGTCGCTGCGGAAGCCGGCGGACCTTCGAGTGCGGACCGTCGTCCGGCTCGTCCGGAGGCGGCAGGGAGGTTCGGGCGCCCCAGGACAGGCGGCGCTCGAACTCCTTCCACGGAATCGGCGGGTTGTGCCAGCCCATGATCGTCCCCGGCCTCAGAAGGGTGGGTCGTCGGGCGGACCGGCGTCGGGCGGACCGGTGCCTGGCGGCTGTGGGTCCGGTTCGGCCGGGCCGAGTGGTTCGGGGTCGATGGTGTAGGTGTGTCCGGTGGGGCTGGTCCATTCGTATCGGCCGGGTTCGGGTTGGCGGACCCGCCATCGGCTGTGGTGTTTGCCGATGTGGTGGTTCTTGCAGAACGGGCCGAGGTCGTCGGCGGCGGTGGCGCCGTGCGGGTAGGGGGTGGTGTGGTCGATCTCGGCGGTGGCGGCGGGCCGGTCGCAGCCGGGCCAGCGGCAGGTCCGGTCGCGGGCCACCACGTGGTCGACCAGGTCCGGTGGCGGCGGGTATCGGGTGCGTCCGTAGTCGAGGACCGTGCCCGAGGCCGGGTCGGTGAGCAGCCGCCGCCAGGTGCCCCCGGCCGCCAGCCGGCGGGCCACCGAGGCCGGCACCGGCCCGTAGCCGGCGAGCTGGCCGGGTTGCTCGTCCAGCCCGAGCAGGGTGGTGGCCGCCACCGTCACCTGCACGGTGACCGGGCGGCGGTGCCGGCGATCCAGCCGCTGCCCCCGGCCGCAGGGGCAGCCGCCCAGCCGCCCGGTGCGCAGCGCCAGCCAGCCCATCTGGGCCAGCGCGTCGGCGCGGCGCTGGCCCAGCGTGCGCCGGTCGCCGGGCGCGGTGCGCTTCATCGCCGCCGCGGCGGCTTCGATCGCGGCCTCCAGCGCGGCGGCGTCCTCGGCCGGCAGGTAGGCCTCCAGCCAGGCCATCCCGTCGGTCGCCGGAGCGATCGTGACCTGCCGGGTGGCCGCGGCGTCGTCGCGGCGTTGCTCCATGGTGACCGGGGCGACCCGGTGCAGGGCGCGCTTGAGTGCCTGCCGCAGCCGCGGGCCGGTCAACTGGCCGGCCCGGTCGAGGACCTCCGCCTCGACCCGGCGCGCCACCGCGGCCTGGTGCCGGCCCAACTCGTCGGCGACCACCTCGGCGC
>DASUPQ010000787.1 GCA_036280995.1 Actinomycetota bacterium
GTGCTGGCCGAGGCGGCCCTGGCCGCCCTGGCCCTGCCGGCCATCGCCCTCCTCCCCCGGCTCGCGGCCCCGGCCGGCGCCGACCCTGCCCCGCTGGCCGCCACCATCCGCCAGGGGCTGGCCCTGCTGGCCCGGACCCCGGTGCTGCGCGGGGTGACGGTCGCCACCGCCGTCGGCATGGGCGGCGCCGGCCTGCTCACCCTGGCCCTGCCGTTCTGGGCCGAGCGGCTCGGGGCCGGGCGGGCCGGCGCCGGCTACCTGTGGGCGGCCCTGGAGGCGGGGGCGATCGCCGGCGCCCTGGCCGCCGCCCGGCCGACCGCCGGCTGGCCGCCGCAGCGGGTCGTCCTGGCCGGCCTCGGCCTGTTCGGCCTGGGCGTGATCGCCTGGCCGCTGGCCCCGTCGTTCCCGGCCGCCCTGGCCCTGGTGGCGCTGGCCGGCCTGGCCGAGGGGCCGGCGTTCGCGGCCACCTTCGCGACCCGCCAGCGCTGGTCGCCGCCCGACCTGCGGGGCCAGATCTTCACCACCGCGGCCAGCCTCAAGCTGGGCGCGTTCGCGGTCGGCTCGGCCCTGGCCGGCTCGGCCGTGGCCGAGGCCGGCGTCGACGGCGCCCTGGTCGCCGTCGGCGCCCTCCAGCTCCTGGCTGTCGCCCTGGGCCGTGCCGCCGGCGCCCGCGGCACCGCCCAGGGACCGTCCTGAGCGGCCTCAGTGGCGGGCCTCGGCGGGCCGGGCGCTGGGCGCCGGCGCCGGTGGGCCGGCCGGCCGCTGGCCCTCCAGCCAGGCCCAGGCGGGGATGGCGAGGAGGAACAGGCCGCTGCCGGCGGTGGCGGTGACGCCGGTGTCGTTGAGCAGGATGAGCAGGAGCGACCCGAAGGCGCCGAGGCCGAGGACGCGGCGGGTCCAGCCGGGCAGCTGGCGCAGCGGCCCCGGCGGGCGCAGGGCGATGAGGCCGGCCAGGAGCACCTCGAGGGGGCCGACCCAGGCGAACGGGCTGTTGGCGAGCAGGCGGAGGTTGCGGGCCAGCTGGTCGACCACGACCCCGGCGGCGTCGGCCGGGCCCTGCTGGAGGCGCTCGGCGAAGCGGCCGGCGTGACTGACCGGCCCTCCGAGACCGGCCCCGAGGGCCACGGCCACGGCGGCGGCCACGGCCAGCCCGGCCAGGAGGACGACCCGGCGGGCCCGGGGGCGGCCCGGGGCCAGCACCACCAGGGCCGCGGCCGCGGTCAGCATGGAGGTGAGGGCGCCGCCGACGTCGGCCCCGAGCCGCGGCAGCCCGTCGACCACGCCCAGAGCGGCCAGCAGGCCGGCCGTCGCCACCGCGGACAGGGGCGCGAACGCGGCGATCAGCATGACCGCAGCCAGAGCGAAGGCGAAGTAGCCGTTGCCGAGGCCGTAGAAGCGCTCGCCGTCCCAGGCGCTGCCGCCGACCAGCGGCTGGGACAGCCCCTGGCCGCCGAGGACCAGGTCGAGGGTGACCAGGACACACAGCCCGGCCCCGAGCAGCGCCGGGGCCGGCACCCGGCGTGGCCGGCGGGGGCCGTCGCCGCCGGCGGGCCGGTCGAGCCGGAGGGCGACGGCGGCCAGGGCGGCGGCCACGGCGATCCCCGACGCGACCCAGGCGACCGCCCAGATGCCGGTGCCAGGACCGTTCGGGCCGGGCAGGACCGCCGCCCACAACCGGGCCGCGAGCGGCTCGGCCATGCTGGCCACCAGGTAGCCGGACGGCAGGGCCAGGGTCAGGGCGAGCATCACCCGGCCCGCCGACGCGGCCCGGCCGGGCGGGCCGCGGCCGCGCCAGACGGCCACGAGGGCGAACAGGGCGAGCACGGCGGCCAGGCAGAGCAGCGGGATCGCCCAGGTGCGGGCCGCCACCAGGGCGGCGACCCGCCGGTCCAGCCGGGTCGCGTCGGCGGGGGCGGCGCCGTCGGCGACGACCTGGATGACCGAGCCGTCGTCGCCGGCCGAGGCGCCGCCGGCCAGGGTGGGCCGCACGTCCTCCAGGGCGGCCAGGCCGACGCGGCGGGTCGAGCCCGAGGTGGGCAGGCCGCCGGGGAGGCGTGGGTCGAGGACCAGCAGCGGGGCCGCGTTGGCCCGGCCGGGCGCGGCCCGGAGCCCCACCACCATCACCGACCGGGGGGCGTCCCCGGCCGGCTCCAGCCGGTCGAGCACGTCGGCCAGGGCGGCTGCGTCGGGCACGGCCAGCACCAGCAGCCGGCCCGGCTCGAGCGGGAGGGGGCCGTCGCCGGCAAGGGGGCCGGGCGGCGTCGCCGGGCCGTCCGGGCCGAGGGTGAACAGCCCGGCCGCCTCCTGCCCCGGCCAGGCCAGCACCCGGGTGGTGGGCGGCAGGCGGCCCAGCCGGGCGCCCGGGTTGTCAGCCCGGATCCGCGCCACCGCGTCCGGGCCGGGCAGGCCCGAGGCGTCCGGGTCGTCCCCCAGCGCGGCCAGGGCGTCGACCCGCCGCCCGGCGGCCAGTGACAGCACCCGGGACGCCACCGGCTGGTGCACGGGCAGGGTCGACACGAACCCGGCCACCTCGGGCCGGTCGGCCCCGGTCACGGCCAGGGCCTCGTCCAGGGTGAGCCGCTCCACCAGCACCAGCGCCGACGGCGGGGCCACCGGGCCCGGGTCCGCCGCCCGCACGGGCCCGGCTCCCGCCAGCACGGCCACCACGCCCACGACCAGGGCCAGGAACCAACGCATCCTGGCATCGTAGCCGCCCCGGCACCCCTCGGCAGCGCCGGCGGTACCCTGGCGCCATGGATGTGGCGAGGCGGGCGGTGGGCGACGCCCTGGAGCGGGCCGGGGTCCTGGTGGCGGCGGCGCGGCGGATCGTGGTGTTCACGGGGGCCGGGGTGTCGACCGACTCGGGGATCCCGGACTTCCGCTCGCCGGGAGGGTTGTGGAGCCGGTACGACCCGCGGCTGCTGGGGTTCCGGCGGTACGTGGCCGACCCGGAGACGCGGCGGCTGGCCTGGCGGCTGCGGCGGGAGCTGCACCAGCTGGACGCCCGGCCCAACCCGGCCCACCTGGCCTGCGCCAGGCTGGCCGAGGCGGGCCGCCTGGCCGGGGTCATCACCCAGAACGTCGACGGGCTCCACATCGACGCCGGCCTCGCCCCCGAGCTGGTCTGCGAGGTCCACGGCACCGGCCGCCAGGTCGTCTGCCTGAGCTGCGGCGAGCGGGGCCCGATGGCCGAGGCGGTGGCCAGGGTCGAGGCCGGGGAGGACGACCCGGCCTGCCTGGCCTGCGGCGGGATCATCAAGGCGGCCACGGTGTCGTTCGGCCAGAGCATCCCGACCGAGGTCTGGCAGCGGGCCGAGGCCCTGACCGCGGGCTGCGACGCCTTCCTGGCCGTCGGCTCCTCCATGGTCGTGCAGCCCGCGGCCAGCCTGCCCGTCAAGGCCGCCCGGGCCGGGGCCGCCCTCGTCATCGTGAACCGCGAGCCGACCCCCCTGGACGGCCTGGCCGACGCCGTCCTCCACGGCGAGGCCGGCAGCCTGCTCCCGGCCCTGGTCGCGGCCGCCCTCGGGGAGCCAGGGCCGGCGTGACCAGGCTGCTGGTGGTCCAGCACGAGCCCGGCTCCCCGCCCGGGCTGCTGGCGGTGGCGGCGGCCGCCACCGGGGTCGAGCTCCAGGTGGTGGAGGCCCCGGGCGAGCCGGTGCCGGTCACCCTCGACGGCGCCGACGGGCTGGTGGTGCTGGGCGGGGTCATGGACGCCGACGAGACCGACGACTACCCGCACCTGGCCCGGACCATGGACCTGCTCGCCGACGCCGCCGCCCGCTCGACCCCGGCCCTCGGCATCTGCCTTGGCGCCCAGCTGGCCGCGACCGCCCTCGGGGGCCGCGCCTACCCGGGCCCGGCCGGCGAGGAGCTCGGCTGGACCAAGGTCGAGCTGACCGAGGCCGGCCGGGCCGACCCGGTCCTGGGCGCCCTCCAGGAGCCGGCCGAGCTGTTCGAGTGGCACCACGACACCTTCGACCCGCCCCCGGGCGCGACCGTCCTGGCCGGCGGCGCCGTCTACCCCAGCCAGGCGTTCCGGCTGGGCAGCGTGGTCGCGGTCCAGTTCCACCCCGAGGTCGACGGGCCGCTGCTGGCCGGCTGGTGGGCCACCTCAACCCCGCCGCCGAACTATCCGATTGACGAGGCCGTGGCCGGCGCGAACCGCAACGCCGCCAACGCCACCCGGCTGCTGGAGGCGTTCTGCCGGTCCGCCGCCTCCGCGGAGGCCGAGCCTGGCTGAGGCACAATGCCGGCATGATCATCGACTGCGCGGTCTACCAGGACGGCAGGCGAAAGCCGGGCCAGCTGGCCCTCGAGGACGCCTACGAGGCCGGCTGCGCCGAGAACGCCTTCGTCTGGATCGGCCTGTACGAGCCCGACGAGGCCGAGTTCGAGTCGGTCCGGCGCGAGTTCAACCTCCATGAGCTGGCCGTCGAGGACGCCATCCACGCCCACCAGCGGCCCAAGCTCGAGGTCTACGACGACACCCTGTTCGTGGTCCTCAAGACGGCCCGCTACGTCGGCGAGACCGACAGCGTCGAGTTCGGCGAGATCATGCTGTTCATCGGCCCCCAGTTCGTGGTCGCGGTCCGCCACAAGCCGGCCAGCGCCCTCGGGGACGTCCGCAAGCGGATCGAGGGCCGCCCCGACCTGCTCCGCTTCGGCCCGGGGGCGGTGCTGTACGCCATCCTCGACCGGGTCGTGGACGACTATCAGCCGGTGGTCGACGGGCTCGACGAGGACATCAAGGAGGTCGAGACCGAGGTCTTCTCGCACCAGGGAAGCAACCCGGCCGAGCGCATCTACCTGCTCAAGCGCGAGGTGATCGAGTTCCACCAGGCCGCCGCCCCCCTGGCCGAGCCGCTCGACCGCCTGGTGCACAGCCTGGTCCCCGGGATGCACGGCGAGCTGGGCGAGTACTTCCGCGACATCCAGGACCACCTGATGCGGGTGGTCGACCACGTGAGCGGCTTCCGCGAGCTGCTCACCAGCGTCCTCCAGGCCAACCTGACCCAGGTCGCCCTGCGCCAGAGCCAGATCGGGGTCCAGCAGAACGCCGACATGCGCAAGATCTCGGCCTGGGTGGCGATCGTGGCCGTGCCGACCATGATCGCCGGCATCTACGGCATGAACTTCGAGCACATGCCGGAGCTGACCTGGACCTTCGGCTACCCGCTGGTCCTGGCCGTGATGGCCGTGGCCTGCGTCGTCCTGTACCGGGCGTTCCGCCGCAACGGCTGGCTGTAGGCGGCGCCGCTACCCGTTCTCCGCGACCCGCCGGCGCACGGTCGCCTTGGCCTGCTCCTCGCGGGCCTCGTCGAGGCGGTCCTCGGAGCGCAGCTCCTCGGCCCGGCGCTCGTGGGCCTCGGCGTCGTCCTGGGCGAGTTCGTCGGGGAGCACGGCGTGCTCGGCCAGGATGTCGACCCGGGTCACGTCGTCGGAGTGGGCGACGTGGAGGAAGCCGCCGTCCACGGCCACGGCCGTGCGGCTGCCGCCGGCGTCGATGAACACCGGGCCGACGGCCAGGGCGGCCAGCAGGGGCGCGTGGCCGGGGAGGACGCCGAGGTCGCCGTCCACGGCCCGGGCGGTGACGAAGTCGGCCTCCCCGGTCCACACCTCCCGCTCGGGGGTGACCAGGTGCACGTCCAGGCCGGCCACGGCTACTCGTCCCCGCCGAGCTGCTTGGCCTTCTCCTCGGCCTCCTCGATCCCGCCGACGTTGAAGAAGGCCTGCTCGGGCAGGTGGTCGTAGTCGCCCTTGGCCAGGGCGTCGAAGGAGGCGATGGTCTCGTCCAGCGGCACCGTCTTGCCGCTGACGCCGGTGAACTGCTCGGCCACGTAGAACGGCTGGGACAGGAACCGCTGGATGCGCCGGGCCCGGTTGACGATCACCTTGTCGTCCTCGGACAGCTCGTCGACCCCGAGGATGGCGATGATGTCCTGGAGGTCGTTGTAGCGCTGGAGGATCTCCTGGACCCGGCGGGCCACCCGGTAGTGCTCGTCGCCGACATAGCGCGGGTCGAGGATGCGCGAGGTCGAGGCCAGCGGGTCGACCGCCGGGTAGATGCCGAGCGAGGCGATCTCGCGGGCCAGCACCGTGGTCGCGTCCAGGTGGGCGAAGGTGGTGTGCGGGGCCGGGTCGGTGATGTCGTCGGCGGGCACGTAGATCGCCTGCAGCGAGGTGATCGAGTGGCCGCGGGTCGAGGTGATCCGCTCCTGGAGCTCGCCCATCTCGCCGGCCAGGGTGGGCTGGTTGCCGACCGCGCTCGGCATCCGGCCGAGCAGGGTCGAGACCTCGGAGCCGGCCTGGACGAAGCGGAAGATGTTGTCGACGAACAGCAGCACGTCCTGCTTTTCTTCGTCGCGGAAGTACTCGGCCATGGTCAGCGCGGACAGGGCGACCCGCAG
>DASUPQ010000788.1 GCA_036280995.1 Actinomycetota bacterium
CGCCTGGGTCGAGGGCGCCACCCTCCACCTCGGCGACCTGGCCAGCGGCCGGGCCCGGGTGGTGCCGCCTCCGGCCGGCAGCGAGGGGTTCGCACCCGCCGGGGCCTTCTCGCCCGACGGCCGCCTGCTGGCCGCCATCACCAGGGTCGGCTTCTCGACCCGGCCCGCCTTGGCCCTGGTCAGGGTCGACCAGGGCGCGGCCGTGCGGGTGGCCGGGTCGGAGGGGGCGCTGTCGGACCGCTGCTCGCCGTGCCTGGCCTGGGCGCCCGCCGGCGACTGGGTGTTCTTCAACCGGCTCGGGCCCGGGTTCGGCATCGGCGCCTACCGGCTCGACCACCCGCCGGCGGCCACCCTCTTTGACGTCCCCGGCTCGTTCCCCCCGAGCCTGCAGACCATCTGACCGAGCGAGGTGCACGTGAGCGACACCGTCGAGGGAGCCGCCGTCCCGACCCTGGAGCCGGCCGGAGACCGTACCTGGTCGCTGGACGGCACCTGGGACCTCTTCCCCGGCGACCATGCCCTGGACGCCCTCGGCGGCCTGGAGCCCCGGCCGATCGCGGTGCCGGGGCTCTGGGAGGCCCAGGGCTTCCTCGACCTGGACGGCGTCGCCTGGTACCGGCGCCGGTTCGCCGTCGACGACCCGGGCGGCCACTGGACGCTGCGCTTCGGGGCGGTCATGGACCTGGCCGAGGTGTACCTGAACGGCCGGCTCCTCGGTGGCGACGACCTCCCGTTCACCCCCTTCGAGCTCGACCCCACCGACGCCCTGGCCGCCGGGGCCAACGAGCTGGCCGTCCGGGTCACCGACCCGCCGGTCGGCGCCCCCCAGCACCGGCGGCTGCCCCACGGCAAGCAGGGCTGGGCCAACCACGTCTTCCCCAGCCCCCCCAGCCTGTACATGACCTACGGCGGCATCTGGCAGCCGGTCACCCTGCGCCGGCACGGGCCGGTGGCGCTGCGCGGCGTGCGCTGCTCCAGCGACCCCGGCGACCTGACCGTGGCCGCCCGGGTCGAGAACGTCGGCGGCGGCCCCGTGGCCGTCCGGCTGGCCGCGGCCCGTGTCGGGCTGGCCGCCGCCGTCGAGCTCGACCTCGGCCCGGGCGCGGTCGAGGAGGTGACCATCCGGCTGGGGGAGACCGGCGCCCCCCGCTGGCGGCCGGATGCTCCGGTGCTGCACGCCATGGAGGTCGAGGCCGGCGTCGACGGGGCCCGCAGCGACGCCCTGACCGTCCGTTACGGTCTGCGCCGGGTCGAGGTCGACGGGGACCGGCTGCTGCTGGACGGCCAGCCCTACCGTATGCGGAGCGCCCTGGTGCAGGGGTTCCGGGCCGACACCCTGTACGCCGAGGGGAGCCCGGAGGCCATCCGCCAGGAGGTCGCGGCGGCCAAGGCGGCCGGGCTCAACACCCTCCGGCTCCACATCAAGGCGTTCGACCCGGCCTACCTGGACGCCTGTGACGAGCTGGGGATGCTGGTCCACTGCGACGTGCCCGTGGCCGAGCCGATCGCCCACGACGAGCTGGACGGCACCGGCGAGCTGGCCGACCGCTGCGCCCGCGCCGCCGACGCCCAGGTCCGCCGGGACGCCAACCATCCCAGCGTGATCCTGTGGTCGGCCATGAACGAGCTCGGCCTCGACCACCTGCCGGCGCGGGCGGGGCCGGGCTACGAGGGGTTCGCCCGCCGGGTCGCCGGTGCCGTCCGCGACGCCGACCCGACCCGGCCGCTGATCGAGAACGACTGGATCGAGCCCGACCCGGACCGGGTCTTCACCACCCCCGTGCTGGCCGCCCACTGGTACGGCCGGCTGCACGCCGCCTGGCTGGCCGAGCTGGACGCCAAGGCCCGCCGCTGGGCCGGGCTCGGCCGGCCCCTGTTCGTGACCGAGTTCGGCGACTGGGGCCTGCCGGAGCTGACCGAGGGCGACGAGCCGTTCTGGTCGCCGGCCGGCTGGTACCGGGCGGCCATGGCCGCCCTGCCCTGGCCGGGCACGGCCGCCGAGCTCATCGCCGGCACCCAGCGCCACCAGGGCCTGTCCGACCGCCTCCAGGCCGAGGTGTTCCGGCGCCACGACCACCTGGGCGGCTGGTGCGTGACCGAGCTGACCGACGTCCCATGGGAACTGAACGGGCTGTTCGACCTGGAGCGCCGTCCCAAGCCGGCCGCCCTGGCCGAGCTGGCCAGGGTCGGCCAGGACGTGCTGCCCATGCTGGAGCTCTACAGCCTGGTCGTGGCCACGGACGGGCGGGTGGCCGCCCCCCTCCACGTCGCCAACGACGGCCCGCCGCTGCGCGACGTGACCGTCCGGGCCGCCCTGGCCGGGAACGAGGTCACCGTCGAGGTCGGCGGCCTCGCCGGCTGGCGCGCCACCGCCGCCGGCACGGTCGACCTCCCCGCCCCGCCCGACCCCGGCGCCTACGAGGTCACCCTGCGCCTGCTCGCCGCCGGCCGGGAGGTCGCCGCCAACACCTACCCGGTCCGGGCGGTCGCCGCCACCCCGGTGGACGAGGCCGGGCGGGTGTTCCAGCCGGAACCGGGGCTGACCGTGGTCGGCGAGGGGGCGCTGGACGAGGGGACCGGGCGGGTGGTGCGGGAACGGCTGGCCGCCGGGGAGACGGTGGTGGTGCTGGCCCAGGACCTGGGGGCGGTGGGGTGGTATCCGGTGGCGGTGGAGATGGCCGAGGTGGCGACGGCGTGGGGGTCGACGGTGTTCCACTTCACCTGTGACCAGCGGGCGCTGCCGTCGCTGCCGGAACGGGCGGTGCTGGCCGGCGAGGACGCCACCGTGGTGCCGACCCACCTGCTGACCAGGGTGGGCGACGGGACCTGGCCGGCGACCACCGTGGTCGGGGCGTTCAAGCCGGTGCCCGACCCGCTGGCCGGGCCGGTGGTCGGGGCCGGGCCGGTGGGGCCCGGGCGGCTGGTCACCTGCCAGTACCGGCTGGCCGAGCCGGCCCGCCGGGGCGACCCGGCCGCGCTGGCCATCCTCGGCGACCTGCTCCGCTGGGCCGCCGGAGGCGCCCGGTGACCGACCGGGCCGGGCGGGTGGCGGCCGCCTTCGCCGAGCGCACGGGCCGGGAACCAGACGGCGTCTGGGCGGCCCCGGGGCGGGTCAACCTGATCGGGGAGCACACCGACTACAACGACGGCTTCGTGCTGCCGGCGGCGATCGACCGGCAGGTGCTGGCCGCGGCCGGGCGGCGCGGGGACGGCCGCCTGCGGCTGTGGTCGCTCCAGGCCGGGCCGCCGGCCGACCTGGCCCTGGCCGAGGTGGGGCCGGGGCGGGTCGAGGGCTGGGCCGCCTACCCGGCCGGGGTGGCGTGGGCGCTGGGCCAGGCCGGGGTCGAGCTGGGCGGGGCCGACGTGGTGGTCGACGGCGACGTGCCGGCCGGGTCGGGGCTGTCGTCGAGCGCCGCCCTGGAGTGCGCCACCGCCACCGCCCTGGCCGACCTCCACGGCGCCGGCCTGGACCGGGTCGCCCTGGCCGGGCTGGCCCGCCGGGCCGAGAACGAGGTCGTGGGAGTGCCGTCAGGGGTCATGGACCAGATGGTGTCCATGCTCGGCCGGGCCGGGCACGCCCTGTTCCTGGACACCCGCTCGCTCGACACCGAGCAGGTGCCGCTGCCGCTGGAGGCGGCCGGGCTCCGCCTGGTGGTGATCGACACCCGGGCCGGGCACCGGCTGGTCGACGGCGCCTACGCCGACCGGCGGGC
>DASUPQ010000789.1 GCA_036280995.1 Actinomycetota bacterium
CGGGCGGCTGCGCCGGCTGGGCAAACCGGTGGGGGCCGTGCTGGTCGTGGCCTTGTCGGTGGCGCTCATCTACCTGGCCGTGAACTCGCCCAGCGATGTCCTCATCGCGGTCGTCCTTGGCGTCACCGTCCCCTTGGTGGCGTTCCGTATGCTCACCCCCAACGAGGTGTTCCCGGTCACCTACCACCGGGGCAGCTCGGCCCATCTGGATGTCGGGGGCCGCCGCGGTCAGGCCATCCACCGGGCCCTGGAGGACCAGCTGGGTGTCCAGGTGGCCGAGATCAAGCCGTTCGGCCTGTCGGGGTCGGCCGGCTCGACCCCGCTGCGGGTCAAGGTCAAGGGCGACCCCGAGACCTGGCTGTTCGCCAAGCTCTATGCCGGCAGCCACCTGCGCTCGGACCGCTGGTACAAGCTGGGCCGGACCCTGCTGTATGGGCGGCTGGAGGATGAGAAGCCGTTCAATACCGTGCGTCGGCTGGTCCAGCAGGAGGACTACGCCCTGCGGCTGATGCATGGGGCTGGGGTGCGCAGCCCCGAGCCCTTTGGGATCGTCGAGATCACCCCTGAGCGGGAGTACCTGGTCGTGACCGAGTTCTTCAACGATGCCAAGGAGCTCGGCGACCTGGTCGAGGTCGACGAGGGGATCATCGACGACGGGCTGCGGATCATCCGCCGGTTGTGGGATGCCGGGCTGGCCCATCGCGATATCAAGCCGGCCAACCTGCTGGTCCGCGACGGCCGGGTCCACCTGATCGATGTGTTCTTCGCCGAGGTCCGGCCCTCGCCGTGGCGGCAGGCGGTCGATCTGGCCAACATGTTGTTGGTCTTGGCGACCCGGTCCAGCCCCGAGCAGGTCTACCGGCGGGCCCGGCTGGTGTTCAACGATGATGAGATCGCCGAGGCCTTCGCCGCCACCCGGGGCTTCACCATGCCCTCCCAGCTGCGCCGGTGGATGCGGGAGCAGGGCCGCGACCTGCACGCCGAGTTCCTCCAGCTGCTGCCCGAGCGCCCCGAACCCATCTCGACCCAGCATTGGAGCATCCGCCGAGTCGGCCTCCTGACCGCGGTGCTTGGCGGTGGACTGCTGGTCCTCCTGATGGTGGTCAGCAATCTTCAGGCGGCGGAGCTGCTGTGAGGCGCCGGCTGGTTGTGGCGGCGGCCTGCCTGCTGCTGGTCGGCTGCGCTCGACCGGTCGTCTCTGAATTCACGCAGGCCCGTCAGCCATTCTGCGAGGCCGGCGGTGAATCGGGCACCCCGTTCCTGGTCCTGATGGCCCAGGCGGTGCCGTCGGCCAGCCAGCTGCCCTGCGTCGAGGTGCTCCCAGCCGGCTGGGGCGTCAGCAACACCTTCGTCCGCGACGGGCGGGCCAGGTTCGCGCTGGACTCGGACCGGGTCGGCATGCGCGCGGTCCAGGTGGTGCTTGAGCGCACCTGCCAGTTCGAGGGGGGCACGGTCACCCGAGTGCCCTCTGACGAGCCTGGGATGCGGCGCTTTGAACGGATCGGCGAGGTTCGGCCCGGGGTCGGCTTCACTGGTACCCGCTTCTACCTCTTCAAGGGCGGCTGTGTCACCTACCGATTCCAGTTCAAGACCGAGGAACGGGCCGGCCCGATCGGTGAGGTCACCCTCGCACTCAGCTTCATCAGCCGAGACACGCTACGTGACCTCATCCGGGAAACGACCGACGGCCGCGCCCAACTCGACCACCCCGCCCAAGCAGGCAACCGATGACAACGGTGCGGCGCCGGCCCGCGTGGCCGTTCGAACCGGCTGCCGCCTTCGCCTGGAAGGAGGAGTCATGTCACGGCTGGACGACACCGCGGTCGCCGAGGGCCTGCAGCACCTGCCCGGCTGGGAGCGGCGTGGCAACCAGATCGTCAAGACCTTCACGCGCCAGGACTTCGCCCACCTGATGGTGTTCGTCAACGAGGTCGCCGCAGCCGCCGAGGTGGCCGGCCACCACCCGGACATCGACATCCGCTGGAACAAGGTCACCTTGGCCCTCTCCAGCCACGCTGAGGGTGGCCTGACCGACCGCGACTTCCAGCTCGCGGCCCGCATTCAGGAACTCGACCAACCCGCTCAGCCCACCTGACCGACCGGCGGCCTGGCGATAGGGCCGCGCTGTCGAGCAGGCCTGGTGCCGGAGGCGTCCTGCTCCCGCTCTGGTGAGCGCTTGACGCGTTCCGGGAGGGCAACTACGTTCCTATCATCAATGAGCATTGTTGATACGAAGGTAGGTGAGGGCCGGTGGCCGAGCCCGCGCCGACCCCGCGCACCGAGACCGGCACGGCCCCGGCGATCTCGCTCACCGGAGTGACCCGTGTGTTCGGGTCCCAGCCGGCGATCGTCGGGATCCGCCTGGTGGTCGGGCGCGGCGAGGTCGTGCTGCTGCGGGGCGCCAACGGTGCCGGCAAGAGCACGCTGCTTCGGGTGCTGGCGACCGCCCTGTCACCCACCTACGGGGGCGGGGCCGTGCTCGGCTTCGACCTGGTCAGCGAGCGCGACGAGATCCGCCGCCGCACCGAGCTGCTCACCCATCGCACGCGGTTGTACGAGGAGCTGACCGCCGCGGAGAACCTACGGTTCACCTGCGTCCTGCACGGGATCGACCCGGGCCTGGCGCCCGCGGCGCTGGAGCGGGTCGGCCTCGCCGGGACAGCCGACGAGCGGGTGGGCGGCTTCTCCCAGGGCATGCGCCAGCGGCTGGCCATCGCACGGACGATGCTTCGCCAGGCCGAGCTGCTGCTGCTCGACGAGCCCTACGCCGGCCTCGACGGCCACGCCAGGGAGATCGTCGACGAGGCCGTCCTGGCGGCGCGCGACACCGGGCGCACGGTGGTGCTGGCCACCCACGAGGCCACCCGCGCGGACCTTGCCAGCAGGACGGTGCTGATCGAAGCGGGGCGGCTGCACCCCAACCCGGTCCCGCCAGCGCGGTCGGCGGTACCACGGTGAGGTCGCTGCGCCTGGCAGCGGCGGTGACCGCCAAGGACCTGCGCATCGAGCTTCGTGGCCGTCACGCCGCCGGTCTGGCCCTGCCGTTCGCGGCCACGCTGCTGCTCGCCTTCGGGCTTGCGCTCGGGCCCGGGCGGACGCTGCTCGAGGCCGCCGCGCCCGGGTTGCTGTGGCTGGCGCTGTTGTTCGGCTCGACCCTGCTGGCCCGCCGGGCCTATGAGGCCGAGGCCGAGGACGGTGCCCTGGAGGGGCTGGTGCTGGCGCCGGTGGACAAGGCCTCGGTGTTTGCCGGCAAGGCGGCCGCGATGGCCGTGGAGCTGCTGGTCCTGGAGGGGTCGGTGCTGGTGATGGTGGCCGTGCTGTTCGGGCTGCCGCTGGGCCGGGGCGTCGCGGTGATCGTCGCTGCCCTGGCGCTGGGCACGGTCGGGCTTGCCGCGGTCGGCAGCCTCTTCGGCGTGCTCGCGGTGGTCCCGCGGGCCCGCGAGGCGGCGCTGCCCCTGCTGGTCATGCCGCTGGCCACGCCCGTGCTGGTCGCGGGGGTCAAGGCGACCGAGCTGGCCGTTGCCGGGCGCGGCGGCGAGGCTGGCTCCTGGCTCGGCTTGCTGGTCGCGTTCGACCTGGTGTTCCTGGCTGCGGGCACGTTGGTCTTCGAATACCTCGTCGAGGAGTAGCCGGACCCTTGACACGCCGCCAGGGGCGGTGCCAGAGTCCCCTAATACTAGTTTCCATTGGTATTAGGAGCTTCGGGATCCCGAGGTGGTGACCCATGGCCGGGACCACTGACCCCACCGGCGCGGCGCCAGAGCCTGCGCCGTCCCCCGAGCCGGCGGACGCGACACGTGGGCGCCCCCGGCGCTGGGCCGTGGCGCTGGGCCGCCTGCTGTTGCTGCTCATGGCGGCGGGCGTCCTGTTCGAGCTCTCGGGGTCGTCATCGGCCCGGGAGCAACCGCAGGCGGCCCGCGGCGATCAACCGGTGCAGACGCAGGCGACGCGGCTCGTCGACCAGGGTCGCCAGATCTTCCGCTTCGACACCTTCGGCGACGAGCAGTTCTGGGGCGACAGCCTGAAGCTCCATCGGGCGGTCGCCGGGGCCGCGAACGGCGGCGTCGGGCCCGGCCTGAGCCCAAGGGCGGCGCTCGGGGTCGGGCTGAAGGTCGACGTCGACGCCCTGCCTCCCGAGCTGCAGCAGGCCCTCCAGCGGGGCGAGGTCGACCTGGACGACCCTGCGGTCACGCTGGCGCTGCTCAAGCTGCGGGCGGTGGTCGGCGTCACCGGGTTCTTCGACTCGAGCGGCGGCCTGCGCTCGATGGGCATCCAGTGCGCCCTGTGCCACTCCACCGTCGACGACTCGTTCGCGCCGGGCATCGGTCACCGGCTGGACGGCTACGCCGCCCGCGACCTGAATGTCGGCGCGATCGTCTCCCTGGCGCCCGACCTGCGGCCGGTCGCCCGCCTCCTCGGCACCGACGTGGCCACCGTCAAGAAGGTGCTGGCCGCGTGGGGGCCGGGCAAGTTCGACGCCGAGCTGTTCCTGGACGGCAAGGGGTTCCGGCCCGACGGCAAGACCGCCGCCACCCTGATCCCACCCGCCTACGGCCTGGCCGGGGTGAACCTACACACCTACACCGGCTGGGGCTCGGTCCCGTACTGGAACGCCTTCGTGGCAAATCTCGAGATGCACGGTCAGGGCGTCTTCTACGACCCGCGCCTCGACAACGCCGAGCAGTTCCCGGTGGCGGCCAGGAACCGGTCCGGGCACGTCACCAACTCACCCGACCTGATCACGCCCAAGCTGGCCGCGCTCCACTTCTACCAGCTCGCCCTGGCTGCGCCGAAGCCACCCGATGGCTCCTTCGACCCGGCCGCCGCCGCCCGCGGGGCAAGGCTGTTCCGCGGCAAGGCGGAGTGCGCCACCTGCCACGTGCCGCCGTTGTTCACCGAGCCCGGCTGGAACCTGCACACCCCCGGCGAGATCGGCATCGACCGCTTCCAGGCCGACCGCTCGCCCACCCACCGGTATCGCACGACGCCGTTGAAGGGGCTGTGGGCGCACCAGAAGGGCGGCTTCTACCACGACGGTCGTTTCGCCACCCTCGGGCAGGTGGTCGACCACTACGACCGCTTCTTCGAGCTCGGCCTCACCCCCAGGGAGAAGCAGGACCTGGCCCAGTACCTGAAGTCGCTGTAGGCAGGCCTGCCTGCCCGGAGGTCGCCATGAAGCGCAGCGAACAGATGATGGCCAGGCTCACCGGCCGGCGCGGGGAGCGGGCCTTGGCGGGCGCGGCCCTGGCCGGGCTCGCCGCCAGCGCCGGGCTGTCGCTGCTGGTGGCGCCGCCCGACGCCGTCCAGGGCGAGGTGCAGCGGCTGATGTACGTGCACGTCCCGGCCGCCTGGCTGGCCTACCTGTCGTTCACTTCTGTGTTCGCGGCCAGCGTCGCCTACCTGGTGACGTCGCGGACGCGCTGGGACCGCCTGGCCGCCGCCTCGGCCGAGGTCGGGGTGCTGTTCTGTGCCCTCACGATCGTGCTGGGGGCGTTGTGGGGCCGGCCGGTGTGGGGCACCTGGTGGACCTGGGACCCGCGCCTGACCACCACCGCGGTCCTGCTGCTGATCTACCTGGGCTATCTCGCCCTGCGGCAGATGGCCGACAGCCCCGGCCGCCGGGCCCGCTGGTCGGCGGTGCTGGGGGTGGTCGGGTTCGTGGACGTGCCGATCGTCCACATGTCGGTGGTGTGGTGGCGCTCGCTGCACCAGGCGCCCACCGTGCTACGGCCTGGCGCCCCGACGATCGCCGGCAGCATGCTCGCCGCGCTCCTGGTCGCCGTGGCCGCCTTCACCCTGGCCTGGGCCTACCTGATCACCGTGCGGCTGCGGGTCGGCCGGCTCGAGGAGCGCGCCGCGACCCAGGCGCTGTCGGCGCGGACCGGCGGCCGGCCGTCGGATGGGCAGCTCCCGTCGGTCGTGGGCGTGCGGGGAAGGGCGGGGTCGGATGCCTGACCTCGGATACGTGGCCGCCGGGTACCTGGCGACCGCCGCGACCCTCGGCGGCTACCTGCTGCGGCTGCACGGCCGGGCCCGGCGGGCCCGGCGCCGCACCGCTGCCTTGACCGGTCGGCCGGCGCGCCGGTGAGGGGAAGGCCGGGGGCCGTGCGACGGGGCAGGACGCTGGTCGCAGTGGTGCTGCTCGCGGCCGGGCTTGGCTGGGTCACCGCCAGAGGCCTGTCCGGCAGCCTGGTCTACTACCAGACCCCGCGCGACCTGGCCGCCGGCCGGCCGGCGGCCGGCGAGCGGCTGCGGCTCGGCGGCTATGTCCTGCCCGGCTCGGTGGAGCGCGCCGGCTCCTCGGTCCGCTTCGTGGTCACCGACGGCGCCGCGCACACCAGCGTGGTCAACACCGGCGGCGTGCCCTCCCTGTTCCAGGCCGGCCAGGGCGTGGTGGTGGAGGGCGTCCTCGGCGGCGACGGCGCGTTCCACGCCGACACGGTCCTGGTCAAGCACTCCAACGAGTACCGGCCCCCGGCCCCCGGCGAGGTGCCTGGCCCGGCGTATCTGGAAACGGGCGGCTAGGTGGACCGGCTGGGCCGCTACGCCCTGCTGCTGGCGCTGGCCCTCGCCGCCTGGGGCCTGCTGGCCGCGGTCGTCGGGCTGCGCCGGCAGCGGCCGCTGGCGGTCGAGAGCGCCCGCACCACCGCCTTCGCGCTGCTGGCGGTGGTCGCCGCCGCCAACGGGGCGATGCTGGCGGCGCTGCTCTCCGACGACTTCACGCTCCGCTACGTCGCCCAGAACTCCAGCCGCGCGACCCCCACCTTCTTCAAGGTGCTGGCCCTGTGGTCGGCCGACGACGGCTCGCTGCTGCTGTGGAACCTGGTGCTGGCCGGCTACCTGGCGGCGGTCGCCTTCCGGTTCCGCCGATACCGGCCCGAGGCGCTGCCGGGGGCGCTCGCGGTCATGTACGCGGTGGCGGTGTTCTACCTGCTCCTGGTCTCGGGCCCGTCGGAGCCCTTCGCCACCCTGGCGGCACCGCCCGACGGTCGCGGACCGACGCCGCTGCTGCAGAACCACCCGCTGATGGCGGTGCACCCGCCGTTCCTCTACCTCGGCTTCGTCGGCTTGACCGTGCCGTTCGCCTTCGCCATCGCCGGGCTGGTCAGCGACGGCCTGTCCGACCGCTGGGTCGCCCTCACCCGGCGCTGGACCCTGGCGGTGTGGTGCTTCCTGACGGTCGGCCTGCTGCTCGGGGCGCTGTGGTCCTACTCGGTGCTCGGCTGGGGCGGGTACTGGGCCTGGGACCCGGTGGAGAACGCCGCCCTGCTGCCGTGGCTGGTCGCCACCGCGTTGCTGCATTCGGTGATGCTGCAGGAGCGGCGCGGCATGCTCGCGGTGTGGAACCTGAGCCTGGCGGTGGGCGCGTTCGCCCTCGCCACCTTCGGCACCTTCCTGACCCGAGGCAACGTGCTGCTGTCGGTGCACACCTTCGCCACATCGTCGGTCGGCCCGATGTACCTGGGTTTCCTGGTGCTGGTGCTGGCCGGAGGATTCGGGCTCATCGCCACGCGGGCCTGGCGGCTCCGCGCCCCTGGTCGGATCGACGCCGTGCTGTCGCGCGAGGCCAGCTTCGTCGGCAACAACCTGCTGCTGCTCACGCTCACCTTCGTGGTGCTGCTGGGCACGGTGTTCCCCCTGGCGGTGGAGGCCACCTCGGGCCGGCAGGTGACCGTGGGCGGCCCCTACTTCCGCCGCACGACCGTGCCGCTGCTGCTCCTGCTCCTGTTCCTGGCCGGCGTCGGCCCGCTGCTGCCCTGGCGGAGTGGGTCGGCCGGGCGGCTCACGCGGCGCCTGCGGCTGCCCCTGGGGGCCAGCGCGGCGCTGGTGCTGGTGCTGGCCGTGGGCGGGCTCCGCAACCCCGCCGCGGTTGCCGCCTTCGGTCTGGCCACCTTCGTCGGGGTCGCCAACCTCGCCGAGATCGGCGCCGGCCTGCGCGTCGCCGTCCGGACCGGCAGCCGCCGCCGGCCGGCGGCGGCGCTGGGGGCGCTGCTGCGCGGCCGCCGCCGCTATGGCGGCCTGCTGGTCCATGTCGGCCTGGCGCTGGCGGCGCTCGCCATCACCGCCTCCTCGACCCTGGCCCGCCAGACCGACCTGACGCTGTCCCGCGGCGCCAGCGCCGGCTTCGCCGGCTACACCCTCCGCTACGAGGGCATGCGGACGCTGCGCCAGCCGCAGCGGACCGTGCTGGTCACCGACGTCGGCGTGGCCAA
This sequence comes from Actinomycetota bacterium, assembly GCA_036280995.1. Classification (NCBI taxonomy): domain Bacteria; kingdom Bacillati; phylum Actinomycetota; species Actinomycetota bacterium. The sequence goes on from DASUPQ010000789.1 coordinate 8,214, forward strand.
GGACGGCCGCGACCTGGGCCGTATGAGCCCCTCGCTGAACCTCTACCCGTCCGCCTCCGAGCCGATCGGCACCCCCTCGATCCGCACCAGCCCGCTGCGCGACCTCTACGCGTCGGTGGTCGGCGTCGAACAGGAGGGGGAGCGGGCCACCTTCCGGTTCTTCCTGAACCCGGGCGTGACCTGGCTGTGGGTCGGCGGCGCCGTGATGGTGCTCGGCGGTCTGCTGGCGGTCTGGCCGACCCGTCGGCCTCCGGCGGCGCCGCGGCCAGCCGTCCCGTCGGCCCGACGCCGAGAGCCCGCCGTGGTGGATCGAGGATGACCGGCGGCGCTCGGACCGAGGCGGCGCCCGCCAGCGCCACCGGCCAGGATCGGCCCAGGCGGGCGCTGCTGCTTGCCGCGGTCGTGGCCGCGGTGGCCCTCGCCGCCTGGCTGCTGTCGGCCGGCCTCCAGCGGGACCCGACCGCCATCCGCTCGCCCCTGCTGGGGCGGCCCGCCCCGGACTTCGCCCTGCGCACGCTCGACGGGGACCGCACGGTGCGCCTCGGCGACCTGCGAGGTCGGGTCGTGGTGGTGAACTTCTGGGCCTCCTGGTGCGCCGAGTGCCGGGTCGAGCACCCGGCCCTGAGCGCGGCCTGGAACCGCTTCCGCGACGCCGGGGTGGTGCTCGTCGGAATCGACTTCCAGGACGACCACCCCAGCGCGCTCGCCTACCTGGCCGGGACGGGCACCGGCTGGCCGGTCGTGGCCGACCCGGGCTCGCGGACGGCCCTGGCCTACGGCGTCTACGGCATCCCCGAAACCTTCGTCATCGGCCCGGACGGGCGGGTGACCGCCAAGCACGTCGGCCCGGTGACCTACGACCAGCTCGTGCGGGAGATCACCCGCGTGCTTCCCGGGGGCTCCGGGCGGCAACCGGGCAGGCCCGCCGCGGGGTCACGATAGGCATGGCCGACCAGGCGGCAGCGTCCCGGCCGGCTCGGGCCTGGGCTCGTCCGGCCGTCGGCCTTGCCGTGGTGCTGCTGGTGGCGCTCGGTGCCCTGGCCGCGGTCGCCGCCCGCGGCCCGGCACCGGCCTCCACGCCGGCCGAACGGGTCCATGCGATCGCCACCGGGCTCCGCTGCCCGGTGTGCCGCGACCTGTCCGTGGCCGACTCGCCCGCCCCGCTCGCCCAGCAGATGCGCAACCAGATCGCCGAGGGACTGGCGGCCGGCAAGAGCCCGGAGGCGATCCGCCGGGAGTTCGTGGCCGCCTACGGAGAGTCGGTCCTGCTCGTGCCGGCCCGCCGCGGCGTCGGCCTGGTCGCCTGGGTGGCGCCGGCCCTGCTGCTGGCCGGCGGCGTGCTGGCCGCCGTGCTGGCCGTGCGCCGATGGCGGGCCCGCGGAGCCGCCCCAGCCGCGTCGTCGCCCTCCGCACCGGGCACGTCCCGCGCCGACAAGGTGCTGCTGGAACGGGCGCTGGCGCGCTTCGAGGACCCGCCGTGACCCCGCTCACGCTGCTGGGCGCGGTCGGGCTCACCGCCATCGCCGCCGTCGCGGTGCTGTGGCCCTACCAGCGGGGCTCGGCGGCGGCGCTCCAGCGGCTCGCCGACCCACTGGAGGACGAGCGCCGCCGAGCCCTCCGCCATCTGCGCGACCTCGACGAGGACCGGGGGGCAGGCAAGCTCGACGAGGCTGGCTACCGCGACGCCCGCGCCGCGGCGGAGGCCAGGGCGGTGGCGGTCCTGCGGGCGCTCGAGGCCCGGGAAGGGACCGGCGAGCTGGCCGGGAGCCTGCGCGAGGTTCGCCGGCCTGCGCCGTCAGGCGCGACCCGCCGTCCCGGCGGGCGGCCGCCAGGCCGGCGCTGGCCACGCCGGGCGGTGGCCGCGCTGGCCGGCGTGGTCGTGGTGGCCGGGGCGGCGGCGCTACTGGACGGCGCGGTCGGCGACCGTGGCACCGGCCAGTTGACCACCGGACAGGCGGCGACCGGAGACGCCCCGGGACGTCAGGACGCGGCGTCGCTCGAGGGCCTGGAGCGGCGCGTACGTGAGCACCCAGGCGACGTCGCCGCCCACCTCACCCTGGCCGAGCGCTACCTGGACGCCGGGCGGCTCAAGGAAGCCACGCTGGAGTACCTGGGCGCGTTGAAGCTCGACCCCAGCAACGTCGAGGCCAACACGCAGTTCGGCCTGCTGCTGTTCCGGTCCGGCCTGCCCGAGCCGGGGCTACGCTCGGTCGAGCAGGCCCTGGCCGCCGACCCACGCTACCCGGAGGCCCTGTACGCCAAGGGCCTCATCCTGTTCATGGGTCTACGCCAGCCCAAGGCCGCGGTACCGAGCCTTCGCACCTACCTCCAGGTGGCCCCGTTCGGGGACCACCGCGACCTGGCCGAGCAGCTCCTCGAGCTCGCCACGGCCACCCCCGGCGCCAGGCCGCCGGCTCGATCCCCGAATTCGACCGCCACCGCCGACCGGCCGGGGCCGTGACCTCATCCGGCCGCGGATCCGGCCAGCGCGTCTCAGCCCGACGGGGTGATCTGCACGCAGCAGGAGACGCCGGGTCGGCGCTGGACGGGCTCGACCGAAACGCCATCGGCGCCCAGCGGGGGCAGCAGCCCGGCAAGCAGGGCCCGGTTCATCTGGCAGATCAGCTCGCGATGGGAGTCGGCCAGCTCGTCGAACGGGCAGTTGCGCAGCTGCACCCGGTCGGCGTGATGCTCCGGCTCGTAGCCGAGCTGCCGTGCGGCCCACTCGGCGACGGCCAGCGGGGCGTCCGCGCGGGAGGCGCCCTGGTCGCGCAGGTCGCCACCCACCTCGCCTCCGATCCGCCCGGCCACGCGGCCGACCGCAGCCGAGCCGTCCTCGTCCGGCCGCTTCTCCTCGATCGCGGCCGCCAGGATTCGGCCCGCCAGCGAGTAGTGGGTAGCCGGCAGCGAGACCGCGAAGTGCCTGGCCCCCACCTGGTAGAGCTTGGCCGGCCGCCCCGCGCCTCGCCCGGTGCGGCCGGACAACCGCCGGTACTCCACCTCGAGCAGGCCGGCCTCGGCCATGCGGTCGAGATGGAACGAGGCCAGGCTGCGGGAGATGTTGGCCGCCCTGGCCGCCTCGTCTCGGCCCACCGCCCTGCCCGACGACCGCAGATAGGTGTAGAGACGCCAGCGGACGGGGTCGACCAGCAGCGAGATCGCGGTGAGCTCTTCGGCGTTGTCCATGACGGTGCTTCCCCCCGCTGGCCCGACCGGTGGGCGCTCGGCAGATGAGTGCCCGGCCGGACAGCGCGCTCAGGGGTACGGCGGCGACTCGTCCAGCCTCACCCGAGTGCGCTGACCCGATCCTGGTGGACGCCCAACGGTACCAGGGGCTGACCGCTCCTCGTGGGAGACGGCGATGCCATGACCGCTGCCCGCCTTCTAAAACTAATCGACCTTGACATTCAGGGAAGGTGATCTCTATAGTCAACGAATTCTATTGATAGAGAAGAGGAGGAGCCCGGGCATGACGGCGCCAGGCCACTGCCCGGCCGACCAGGACCCGACCGGCGGCGCCCGCCCCAAGCTGTACCTCGTCCTCGGGCTGTCGAAGCCGGGGCGGGTGGTCGAGCCGTTCACCCGCCGCCTCAAGCTCCGGAACGGCTGACCACGCCGGGGAGATCATGCCAACCACACCCACCTTCGCCATCGTCGGGGCCGGCCTGGCCGGCGCCAAGGCGGCCGAGGCCCTGCGCGCCGAGGGCTTCGACGGCCGTCTGGTCCTGCTCGGCGAGGAGGCCGAGCGGCCCTATGACCGCCCGCCACTGTCCAAGACGTACCTGCGCGGCGAGGCCGACCGGGACTCGCTCTACCTCCACGACGCGTGCTTCTACGCCGCTCACAACATCGAGCTGTACACCTCGGCCCGGGTCCGCTCCATCGATCCGCCCGGCCGCCGGCTCCAGCTCGCCTCCGGCGAGCGCATCAGCTACCAGCGGCTGCTGCTGGCCACGGGCGCCGCACCGCGCCGCCTGCGCCGCCCCGGAGCCGACCTCGACGGCATCTACCACCTCCGCAACCGGCGCGACGCCGACCGTCTCGTCGCGGCCGTGGGACAGGCCGCGCGCGTTGTCGTGGTCGGGACCGGCTGGATCGGCTGTGAGGTCGCCGCCTCGGTACGCCAGCTCGGCCGGGACGTCACCCTTGTCGGCCCGGAGGCGGTGCCGCTGGCTCGGGTGCTCGGCCCCGAGATCGGGTGCTTCTACCGCGACCTCCATGCCGAGCAGGGCGTCCGGCTCGCGCTCGGGACGGACATTGACGCCTTCCGGGGCGACGGCCGTGTCGAAGCCGTCGTCACCAGCGACGGGAGGACGCTCCCCTGCGATCTGGTGCTGGTCGGCATCGGTGCCATCCCGCGGACCGAGCTGGCCGAGGCGGCCGGGATCGCCGGCGGGGCCGGCGTGCTGGTCGACGAGTGGCTGGAGACCATCGCGCCCGGCGTCTACGCCGCCGGCGACGTCGCTGCCGCCTGGCACCCCCTCCTCAGGACCCGCCTCCGTGTCGACCACTGGGCCACCGCACTGCACCAGGGGTCGGTTGCGGCCCGTGCCATGCTCGGCCTCCCCACCCGCTACGAGCGGCTCCCTTCCTTCTTCTCCGACCAGTACGACGTCAGCATGGAGTACTCGGGGCTGGCCACCGCGAGCGACCGCGTGGTGGTTCGGGGTGATGCGGCGACGCGCCAATTCGTCGCCTTCTGGGTGCGCCATCAGCATGTGGTCGCCGGCATGAACGTCAATGTCCGAGACGTCGCCGAGCCCATCCAGGCGCTGATCCGCAGCGGACGTGACGTGGACCTGGGCCGGCTGGTGGACCCCGACACCCCGATCAAGGAACTCGCCGACGATGATCGCTAGCCCGGAGCACGGCCCACTGCTGTACCGCGACCCACGCCGCACTGATCCAGGCCGCCCTGGCGATTCACGTCGAACAAGCAGGTGTTCGGCCGATCGTGGGTGGCGGCACGGCTCGGCTCAGCCCCTGATCAGGTCGGCGAGCACGGCGGCCTGGCTGATCTCGGCATGCCTGGTCGCGGTGAGCAGCGTCAGCGTCCCGCTCCTGGCCAGCTTCCGCAGGTGCTCGAGTGCTGGGGCGTGCTCGGCGTCCTTGAGTTCCTCGCGGTAACGGCGGCGGAACTCTTCGAACCGTTCGGGGTCGTGGCTGTACCACTTGCGCAGCTGTGTCGACGGGGCGACCTGCTTGCTCCACTGGTCGAGGCGGGCCTGGTCCTTGGTCAGCCCTCGCGGCCAGACGCGGTCGACCAGCACCCGGGTCCCGTCGTCTGGCTCCGGCTCATCGTAGACCCGGCGCACCCGTACCTCCGGCTTCCCGCCCATGGCCTGCCTCCTCACGCATGCCTGTGACTTCTTCGGCCGGCTGGATGGTCGCCAGTCGATGTTCACTGGCATGGCATCTGGGTTCGCTCATGCGGTCCCATAGCGAGCGGAGACCCGGAGTGTCAAGGATCTCTTCCGAGGAAGCAGTCAGGCCGCGCGGAGTTTCCTCGGGGAGGGTTGTCGTATCGGGCGGACTGCCGATCGTCTTTCTGGTAGGAGGTCGGCCGACCCGGGTTACCTGGAGAGGTCGCCGAGCACCGTGCCGCCTTCGCGCCCCTGCACGAGGAACGTCTCATCGAGGAGGAAGGTCAGA